>JANXQR010000294.1 GCA_025353435.1 Acidobacteriota bacterium
TTGACTCGTGCCAAAACGTGCGGTGCCATTCACACTCTCTCCGCGAGTTCAAACCAGCGTGAGTCAAGATGATCTCGGTGCGATCAAAGTCACCATTTAACCGGATCGTCACGGTGCTCATTGGCGCATCCGGAGACCATCCCTTTTGCCAGGTGAAGATGAGCTTGCTTCTTCGGAGCGTCAAGTAGGAACCAGAAATACTTGATTCGGGTCCCAGACTGTCAGGAACTTCAATGCGGAAGCCTTCCGGAGTAGTCGAAACTGCGCGTTGTTGGCTAGCATCTTCCGGCGGCGCGATCCAGGCCTCCACGTATTCAGGTAACGTGAGCGCCTGGAAGATTCTTTGGCGGTTCGCGTTCACGCTCACCTTTATGGCGACCTGAGAATCTTGAATGGAGGATCGACTGGCCTGCCGCGACAGACGATTGGATATAGGCTGTTGCGCGAATGAAGTAGCGCTCATAAGGAAGGACCTCTGCGTACTGCATACTGCATGTGCGCTTCCAGTTGGGCATTGTGGGGCATTATGTGACGGGATGACGATTCAGGGGACAAGAAACATATCGCATCGCATAACCGGCGATGGGCATAACATCGCTTTACGGAAATCAGAGATCATGCTACTTGAGATTGGATTTCCCATACCGACCTATCCGCCATTCTGTAAACAGGGACAAATCAGGTACAAAGTGTGACGAAACAGCGAATAAGTCGTTTAAGCCGACAGGCACATTACTGAAAATCCGGTCACGAGGAATCCACATATCTCAGATTTAGAATCCGCCTATGTCTTCATTAGCTTCTGAATCCGCGATCGGTAGCTCCGGCTCATTGCAATTTTCTCCCCTGTGACCATTACAACAGTGGCGTCGCCGTCAGGCTCGCTTTTGACTTCCTTCACATAGCGGAGATTCACAATGAATGAACGGTGCACTCGCAAAAAAGTTTCGGGATCGAGTCGAGTCTCCATGTGCCCAATTGCTTCTCGAAGGAGGTGTGATTCGCCGCCGGTGCAGACCCGCACATAATTCTCTTCCGCTTCGATCCAGCGAATATCCTCGACGGGGAGAAACAGAATCCGACCGCGGGATTTGAAAACCATGCGAGTCGTATACAGTGAGGACTGTTGCGCTGCGATAGGTTCGATTGTCTCCGCTTGTTTCGAGGCGAGTAGATCTCGAACTCGCTGAACGGCAGACATCAATCGCTCAGGAGTAAAGGGTTTGAGTAAGTAGTCGATTGCGTGGATTTCGAAGGCTCGCACGGCATACTTGTCGTACGCTGTGATGAATACAATGTGCGGCAAGCAACCGCTCACGTTCGCTGAAAGTGCGTGCACCACATCGAATCCATCCATATCCGGCATTCGAATGTCGAGGAAAAGTAATTCCGGCCTGGAAAGACTTACCAACTGAATCGCCTCGGCAGCAGTCGCACATTCACCCACGATGTCAATGTCCTCGACTTCTCGAAGGAGAAGGCGGAGCTTTTGGCGTGCCAGAACCTCATCGTCTGCAAGCGCGGTACGTATCATGATGTCCCAAATCGTGTTATTGACTTTGTCAGTTCAGGCGGGAACTGCAGGGGAAGCAGGATTGTTACTTGCACATGTTTCGCGTCTAGCTCCTCGATGGTGCATGAAGAGTGCTCTCCATAGTGCAGCCTCAACCGGCTCTTGATGTTGCTCAGTCCCACTCCATGTCCGTTTGTCCTGTTTGTCATTCCAGAATTCAGCCCGATTCCGCTATTCATCACCAAAACTTTCATCTGATCACTTTGCCTCCGAACATCAACCACAAGCGTCCCAATTGATTCCATTTTCGACAACCCATGAACAAATGCATTCTCTACAATAGGCTGCACTAGCATGGCGGGTAGCAGGGCGTCATAGAGTTCTGGGTCAAACCAAAGCCGCTGCTCCACGCGCCCGGCGTATCTTTGCGCTTGCATTGCCAGGTAGAGTTCCACAAATTCAACTTCTTCCCGCAAAGGAATGAGCTGGGCATCGCCACGCTGCAGCGACATACGCAAAAGGCAGCTGAGTTGTTCCAGCATCGTATCGGCCGCATCGATATCGATTCGCATCAGACCGGAGATGCTGTTCATCGTGTTGAAAAGAAAGTGTGGATTGAGCTGCATTCTCAATGCCGCGATCTGTGCGCTCGCGAGTTGAACCTCTAGTTCTGAATTTTCACGTTCATGCTGGCGATACCGCTGGTAGTAACCAATACCGCGAAATAGAAAGAAAGCACACCAGAAAATCAGCATGTTGTTCAGCAGTTCCGCGTATACATACACTGATAACCTCTCCCAATACGACATCGGAGACTTATGCAGTGGAAGGTTCGGGAACAGAAAGACGTAGAGCATTTGCTGAGAGAGGCTTACGACAATGCTGAGCGGAAGAAAGAAGCCAAGTGTTGAACGGATGCTCGCCGTATGAATCAGGGGGCGGAGAAAGTACCATAGCAGCCAGGAAAAAGTACCCCAGGCCAGGAACTGGTAGCCCCACGACTCGAAGAAAATGGGGGCGCGTAGCCGATAGCCCATGTGGCGCATGCTGACCCACTCTTGAAACGCAAACAGAAGCCCAAGGAATACCGAGGCGCTGATAAAGACCTGCGGCTTCATGAATACCGGATTCGTGTCGCTTACTGACTTGGTCGTCATTCGGAGGATGATATCGCTCATGGCTCAACTCTGGGTGGCTTCATGGGTTAGAGCGGGTGGCATCTCCAGTCCCCTGTTTGAGCGGCTTGGTAAGGAGCAATCCTGCATGCACGTCCTTCTCGGGCGATTCAAGTCCGAAGGCCGGAAACTCTGAGCGGTCCTCGCCGTTTTCAAAAAGGTATTCAAGCGCAACCTTATGGGCCATAAGCCAGTCCGCAGCGTTTGCATTCTGCTTATCTATCTGTGCCTGAGCAAGTGAGTTCGTCAGTGACCTGAGATCGTTGGCAAGTAGTCTGGCGGCCGCGTCACCACCTTGGACGGCTGCAACCCTGAAGTGATAGTAGGCTGCAGTTGCATCCTTCGGCATTCTGACTCCGTCCCGCGCAAGAATCCCTAGCACCACGGAAGACTTCCATACTCCCGCTTCGGCCGCCTCTTCGAGATCAGCGATGGGTTCCTGAGGCGAATTGGCAAGATCCGGATTGCGAAGGAGGAACAATCCGAGTTGGTGTCTAGCCGGAACGAATCCCGCCTTTGCCGATTCGCGCAACAACTTAACCGCCCGCTCCTTGCTGGAAGGATTCTGCTCGCCGGATAACATCAGGGCAAGGTTATGCTTGGCGCGGGGATCGTGTAGCTTCGACCCCATCTCATACCAGCGCCTGGCCTCCACGGCGTTCTTCGAGACTCCAATGCCGAAGTAATACAAGTTTCCCAAGTAGCAAGCTCCAGACCCGGAGCCCTTCGCCGCGGCCTCCTGAAACAACTTAGCCGCCTGGGACTCGTCCTTTGGAACTCCCATTCCCCAAAGGTACGCAACTCCCAGATTCACCTTAGCACTCACGAGCCCGCCGGCAATTGCACGCTCAAACCAGCGCGCAGCCCGCTCAGGATCGCGCTCCACTCCAATTCCGGCCGTGTAAAAGTACCCGATCTGCCGTTGTGCCGCCGGGTCTCCTGAGTTGGCAGCTTTCTCATACCAATACGCGGCCTGCTTTTCATCGCGGTCCACGCCGCGGCCCATAAAATACGCTGCTGCCAACTCAATCTCTTCCTGCACGGATCCTTTTTCGGCGCCTGCCTGGATTCGCGGAATGTCCGGCGAGACGGCCCACGCGGAGCGAGCCGCGCTGATCGTGAATACTAATGTTCCAATGGCGATAAATGATGTTATGGACATCTTGTGCCGATGTTGGCAGGTACTCATGATTACCTCGATTCGTTCAGCGTAAGCATGCTCTTATTTCGTGAAAAAAGTTGAGTTGAAAGTGCCTGGTTATGACTTACTGGACTCAGAATCAAACAAACAGTCAACACACTGCCTGGCCGATTTGAATTCGTCGAATACGGCAGGAGGCATCTCGGTCTAACCAAAACCTCAATTCGTGCTGACAACGGCGCCCCTCGTCACAAATTGCGTTGTTCAAAATGATTCGAGGTGCAGCAGTCATTGACTGCTGCACCTCAGGATCGGAACCGAATGGACTCCTAGAACCTGATCTTTCCACCTAATTCAATGCGTCTCCGATCGATTCCGGAGAAGACAGTGTTGGTCTGCCCGCCGCCACTCGGATTGAATAACGTGTTCCCAAATGACCCACCCGTGTCCGCGAAGTTCCCGTCGTCAATCGTCACGTCGGGAACCCCTCGATATTGACGGTTCAAAACGTTGTATGCTGTTCCGCGCGTTTCGATCGTGATGTGTTCGTTTACTTTCCAATTCTTCAGCACCGCCAGATTCACGTTGTTGATCGTCTGTCCGCGCTGCTGGTTTCTTCCACCACCCGCGAACGGCGTACCAAAGAACTGCGCGGAGATGTCGTCATTGCGAATCCAATGAACGTTTTGTCTGTTAACGGGTGAACCTGTGTAGAAGTTAACAATTCCGCAATCGTTCGCCGTTGGATCCATGCACTGACCCACGGTGTCGATCGGCGCCCGCCGATTGTTCAGGATGGGCCTGCAGGTCGTTGTTGCCGATACTTGTGAGGGATCGCAAAGCAGGTTGTCGTTCGCGGCATTCTCCAGGACGGTGTAAGGCTGCCCGCTGACAAACCGCCACACCGGATTCACCTGCCATCCGTCGAGTAGTTTGTCGGCCAATGATCCCGGACTTGCCATCCGTGGCACCTCGTAGATCATGTAGAAGGAGGCCACTTGTGGGTAGTCCAGCCCACTCAGTCCACGCTCCGATCGAGTTTGATCGAACGGGTTTTGCGCGAAGTTCGTGCTGTTCCCGCCACCCCCCGTCGCGTAGATCTCACTCACGTTGTCAATGGTCTTGCTCCACGTGTAGCTGAGCCCCGCCGTCATCCCCAGCCAATGTTCGATCGAGAGGCGGGACTGCATGCTGTTGTAGTTCGAATATCCCGTGTTGCCCAGAGTAATGACATTGGTTCTATTGCAGTCTACAAACCCCAGCGTTGCGCCAGGCATGTTTGCGGTCGTACAGGGCGTTAGCCCTGCTGGAATCACTTTCTGGAAGCCGGCCTGAATCAGCGGACCAAGCGCCGGATTGCCATCGCGGTTTTGAAGGAGTCCGACCCCGTGGTTTCCAAGGTACCGAACCTCGCCAACTATATGGTTCGTGAACGCCTCCTGAACTCCGATCGTCCACTGTTCTGTATACGGGTTGTAGAGATGGGGATCCGTATTGGACTGGGATCTGAATCCTGGATTTCCGCCGAGAGGAACCTGCGGATTGATAATAGTGCGTAGGGAGGCAGCTGAACCGTTGGCGGGGATGCATTGGTCGCAAGTCCGCAATTCAGCAAGATTGACGGTAGGTGTGCTCTGCGCAATATTCGCGAAGGGGTTATTGAACGTTGAATCGTAGCCGATGTGAAACCCACCGCGAATAACCATTTCATTGCGCCCGCGTGTCAGAGGTTGCCATGCGAACCCCGCCACGGGGCCCAGGTTGTGCTTGGCTAGGGGCAGCGATTGCACAGTCCTCAGGCTGAGGGGAAGGGAGGTGTCCCAGAAGGCAGTCGACGCATTCGACTCTCTCTTTGTTGTGTAATCGTGAAGGCCATTGATCGGTTCGCTCTGTAACTCATATCGAAGACCTAATGACAAGGTAAGGTGAGGGGTGACCTTGTAATCGTCCTGGATATAGGCTGCAAAGGCGTTGTAGGTGAGGGGGTAGGCTGAGGGGCCGTCCGCATAAACGGTTAGGTCAGGGCTATTCTGGATGAATGCGCCGAAGCTTGAAAAGATGAACAACCCGTTGATATAGGGGACTCCGTAATCGGTCTCAGGGAAATGGCTGAACTCACCTCCGAACTTCACCGAGTGTTTGCCAGCCTGCCAGCTGGCATTGTCTTGCACTTGCGAGCTCTTTACCACTCTTCCCTGGGGCCAGGCCGCATTCTGATTCCCAAGGTTAAGATCAACGCCGTCGACAAAGCTTACGCGTACTGGACACCCCGTGAGGATATTGGCATCCGTGCAGTTAGGGAATCCGCCGCCACCGAACTCGGTGGTCGAGCTCGAATAGTTGTACCTCACCTGGTTGAATAGACGTTGGGTGAAGGTGTGGGTCCAGTCCACGCCCACGTAGTGACTTATACCCCCCACATCGACAAACCCGCCCGTGACTGCCTCGGACGGAGCAAAGTAATTCAGGTCGTACGAAAACCCCTTCTGATATATGTATCTGCCGAAGATACGGTCGCGCGACGACAATTGGTAGTCAACGCGCGCCATCGCCTCATCATCATTGAACGGCGATTGAATCAATCTGCGCGCTGGAGCAAATTCGATCGGCACACCAAGAACATCCATCACCGTGGGTACGCCGAACGTCAGGGTTCCGGCTTTCACGCTCGCCGGACCAATCGCTGCCAGCGCTGACACTGAGGGATTGTTCGGGAATGCGGCCTGAAGCTGAGTGATCCCGTTTGGCGTGGGAGTTACCAATGGGTTCGACGAAGACGGGGCAGATCCAGTCCGTGTGTGTTCAAAGTTGACCGCGCCAAAGAACCAGAGCTTGTCGCGTCTGATCGGGCCGCCCGCGGTTCCCCCCCAACGATTGTCCACGTAGCGTGGAACGGACGGCACTAAACATCCGTTTGAGGGGTTGTCGCCCGGGGCACAATATCCAAATAGCGGGTTCTTTTCCTGGTTCGTCAAGGAATCAGCCCAGCTGCCGTTGTAAAACTCGAACCCGGTACCGTGAAATTTATTCTCTCCTGACTTTGTCACATAATTAACAACTGCCCCACTGTTCCTTCCGTATTCAGCACTCTCTTCCGTGATGATCTGCACCTCGGCAATGGCATCGGCATTCCCGAAGAACACGTTGGGGCCGCCGATATTTGAATCGTTGTTCGCCTGGCCGTCCAATTGGAAATTGTTGTTGCGGTCGCGCACGCCGTTCGATGAGAACTCCGCCCCATTGCTGTTGGTAAAAACATTTCCACCGGAAGGCGCCACACCTGGCGTAAGCAATGCCACGATGTCGAATCCGTTGCCGATGGGAAGATCAGCCGTCTTCTCGGTGTCGAATTCCAGGCTGATCTGCACCGAGTCGGGTTGCAGGAGCGCCGTTGCCGCTTCCACCGTCACTGTCTCTGACGTCCCAATCGTGAGGGACACGGTTCCCAAAGGCGTCTCACTTCCGGTCTGCACAAGCACGTTTTCAATCTTTTCTCCCACGAATCCAGGCGCTTCGATCTTCAACGTGTAAGTCCCGATGGGGAGTCCGGGAAATAGAAATGTGCCGGATGATCCCGTCTTGATTGTTGTGGTCGAGTTAGTTCCAGATTGTACGGCTGTAACGGAAGCGCTTTGAATCAAGGCACCGCTCGGGTCCTGGACTGTGCCGGTGATCGAGCCGGTGACGATGCCTTGGCTCCACATCCGAGTAACGCTGAAAAGAAGCGCTAATCCAGCCAGGGAAGTGAGAATGAGACGATTCGTTCGCATTGCAGTTAGCTCCTGATCTTGGGCGTTCACAGATCAGGGTGCACTTTCAAAGCCAGTCACGCGTGTTAGTCGACGTAAGTGACGAGCGGAGGAGCGCGGGGACGAGAGGACAAAATTCAGGGAGCAGTTTGTGAATCGTACCAATCGGTTACTCGTACTCCCTTAAACGCAATCTGTAGAACGAAACGAAAGGCAGTCGCTGCTTATGTGGTTTCATATCACGTGATGAAGTGCGTCTCCTAGGGTCGAAGTGCGGGATGAGCATTGCCAGCTGTTGAGATGGTTAGTTGATCCACCCCTCGTGCTTACGTTTTCCTGTATCCGGAAAGCCACGCCGTCTCGGTGTCGGAAACATCGACAGGAAAACGAAGTGTCCAATTTCGGACAGAAGAGCCGAAAGCGGACAGATCGGACCAATCGTCCAGTCGGATAAACATCGTTAAGTACTTGAAATCATAAGGAGATTATCAACGGAAGATTGGCACGGGAATTGCCAACAAGGAGAGCAGCGGATACGCCGCACCCAAAGCAGAGATTTCAAACCTTTTTTCATTGAAGGTCTCATATGATCCAGACACTCATTGCGGACGACGAACTACTCGCTCGACACAAACTACGGCAGCTCCTGCGCGAAGAGCCGGGAATTGAAGTTGTTGGAGAAGGTTCTACCGCTTCGGATATCGCTGAACTCGTTCGAGCCACGACGCCTCAACTCTTGTTCCTTGATGTCCGCATGCCGGGGATGGACGGCTTGGAGCTGATGGCGCAACTGTCACGGATGACGGATGGCTATGCGCCCCGCGTTATCCTGACCACCGCCTATGACCAATATGCGCTCAGAGCGTTTGAGCTGAATGCGGTGGACTATCTCCTCAAGCCGTTTACGGCTGAGCGCCTGCATACCGCTGTGGAACGTGCCCAGGAGGAGATCCGCACCGTTGAGAAATCGAGCGACCGAGGCCTCTCTCGCGACGTAACTTCCCCGTCTTATACCTCACGAATCGTCTTCAAGTCGCGCGGCCGGATCCTGTTCATGCCCGTCTCCGACATTCGATGGATTTCAGCGGAGGAGAATTACGTCAGAATCTGCACAGGGACGGAAACACATCTCCTGCGGGAAACGATGGCTTCGATGGAGCAGCGGCTTGATCCGAAGTCATTCTTACGTGTCCATCGCTCCGCAATGGTGAACCTTCACTACGTCAAAGAGGTTCGTACCGAATCGAAGGGTGACTTTATGGTCCTTCTTGCTAACGGCCACAAGCTCGCAATGAGCCGAAGTTACCATGCCCGAATCGGTGAACTCCTTAGCCGCGCTTGACCGTCGGCATTACGTCATATAATCGCAAAACAATCACTTCAGGGAGCGAAGCGCGACGGGATGTTTGCTAAATCGCTCACGATCACCCATATTGCGGCGAATCATATGAGATCTGGTGAGACTTCTCACCGTTGAGTCTTAGTTAGTCCGCAGTCTCTCAGGTATGTGTCTCGATCGAGTGGCGACCCCCGATCCTGCCGGATTACTGAGAAATCACAATGGGAGCACGCCAGAAGTTTGCTTTCTGGGTATCCGGGTCGAGCACGGTTACCTGGCAGTCGTACTGCCCTTCTGCAATCTGGCTCAATGCGACATCGAAGCTTAACGCGGTCGTTCCCAAGCGTGAGGTCGCGTTTGGAGTCACGGCAATCGGCGCACTTTCAAAAACCTCTGTTCCGCCGGAATAGAGACTCACATATGCAACCATCGGTTGTATGGACGGGGTTATGTTTGCTGCTGTTTGCCGGTAGGCCTGCAGATAGACATACAGCTCGCGATTGGCGCTGAATACCCGGGTGACGCTTGGGATCAACTTTTTGCCATCTTCTACCAGCGGATTCACCGCGTCTTCCTTCTCTCGGTCTTTGGCCTTTGCCGCATCGAAGATCGCTTGCTTCTGCTCGATGCGCTGGCTGCTCAACACCACCGAACTGATGGGAACGCGCTTCTCTTCCTTGTTCAGGTTCGGAATGACAAACGTTGTCTGAAAGGTGCCGATGCGACCCGTCTCATCGTCGCGCGCCAGGAATTTGATCATGTACTTGCCGGGCAACAGTGTGAATCCCGCGTCGTATTCAATGGGGCAGAGCTTGCGCACCGCCCCATTGAATACGACGCGGGATTCACACTGTTGCCCG
>JANXQR010000307.1 GCA_025353435.1 Acidobacteriota bacterium
CTCGCCAGGGCCTGTACCTGGTCCGCTTCGAATGCATGCAGGTAGTCGGCCCCACTCAGTGTCCGCAAGACGTCGAAGTCGCTGAGGGTGACGATGACCAGAGTTGCAGTCTCGATTATCCCCCAGCCCGTGGCCAGCAACGCGAGGATTCGATTGACTGGCATGAGGACTATGTAAAGAGAAATGATCAGGACGACATCAAGCGCGAAGACGGCGAGATTACTGGCGGTGCCCAGACGAAAGAGCCGTTCGTGCGCCATGATGTTTTGGGCCGTTTGCGCTGCATTGTCGAAGGCGATGAGTTGGGTGCGTACATAAAATTCGGCGAAGATCGCCGGCGGCAGCGCAAACAGATACGAGAATCCCACAACCGTCGCAGCTTTGCGTTGTGATTCGTCGATCAATTCGGTTTCCTCTTGAATTTCTCAACCCGGACATGAGCTCTACCGTGGTTTCGCAGGGATGAGAAATTGACAAGCCCGGTTCCGCACGCAGTTATCCACTCTCGTGGATACTTGCACGCTTGCACACTTGCGCGCAGCGGTCTGTGCAATTTAGCTCTCTCGGACAGCTCGGGTTTCGATGAGATTTCGTGACCTGACCCGCGAATCATTGAGAGCAATGAAGAAGGCCCGGACGGCGAGTCCGGGCCTTCTTGATTATCGCGGGATACAGAGTGATCCTAGTGACCGCCGCCACCGGAACGACCTGCACCACCGCCGGCGGGACGACCGCCGCGACGACGACGACGGCGGTTTTTATCGCCTTGTGGAGGACGACCACCACCACCCGCTGGTGCCGGAGCTGTACCGGCAACCACCGGAGCGCCTTCGACGCGGTTGAAGTTGGGCTCGTTCTCTTCGTCGATCTCCTCGACACCGTCTTCATCGTCGAAGTCGTCTCCGCCTTCAATGAGGATCGTGCTCTGGTTTGAGCGGGGCTGGCGCTCGTCGAATTCGTGGACGGGCTGCTGTTGACGTGCCGGCGGCGGGGCTGGCGTGGCAGGCGATTCAGAGTGCTCGCTTTCCGCGAAGCCGTTCTCAGCCTCAGGAGCGGACTGGGCCAGCTTGGCCTTCTGTTCCTTGATGAGGGCCTTGCGGCTGAGCTTGATGCGATTGCCTTCGATGGCCAGAACCTTGACCATGACCTGATCGCCTTCGCGCAGTTCGTCCTTGACTTCCTTGACGCGGTGCTCTGCGATCTCGGAGATGTGGAGGAGGCCGTCAGTGCCCGGGAAGAGCTCAACGAAGGCGCCAAACTCAGCGAGACGAACCACCTTGCCGAGGTAGATCTTGCCAATCTCGGGTACGGCGGTGATGTCGCTGATCATGGCGAGAGCTTTTTTGAGGCCCTCGGCGTCGCTCGATGCCACGGAAACGCGGCCGGAGTCGTCAACGTCGATCTTGGCGCCGGTCTGCTCAATGATGCCGCGGATGGTGGCGCCGCCCTTGCCGATGAGGTCACGGATCTTGTCGGTGGGAATCTGCACGGTCTCAATGCGAGGCGCGTACTTGGAGCGTTCCGTGCGGGGTCCGTCGAGAACCGCATCCATCTTGTCGAGCAGGAAGAGCCGGCCCTGACGAGCCTGCTCCATGGCCTGCTGGAGGATTTCGCGGGTAAGGCCGCCGATCTTGATGTCCATCTGGAGGGCGGTGATTCCCTTGCGGGTACCGGCCACCTTGAAGTCCATGTCGCCGTAATGGTCTTCGGCGCCTGCGATGTCGGTAAGGATGGCGTAGTCGTCGCCTTCCTTGACAAGGCCCATGGCGACTCCGGCTACCGAGCCCTTGAGCTTGATGCCGGAATCGTAGAGAGCGAGGCTTGCGCCGCAGACTGAAGCCATGGATGAGGAACCGTTGGACTCGAGGATGTCAGAGACGATGCGGATGGAGTAAGGCGACTCTTCCGCGCTGGGCAGAACGGCCGTGATGGCGCGTTCGGCGAGTGCGCCGTGGCCTACTTCGCGGCGGCCTACGCCGGTCATACGTCCTGTTTCACCAACGCTAAAGGGAGGAAAGTTGTAGTGGAGCATGAAGTTTTTCTTCTGCTCGCCCTCATAGGACTCGAGGCGCTGTCCGTCGTCGGCGGTGCCGAGGGTGGCAGTGACCAGGGCCTGGGTTTCGCCGCGGGTGAAGAGGGCGGAGCCGTGGGTGCGGGGCAGGACGCTGGTCTCGATGCTGATGGCGCGGATTTCGTCGAAGGCGCGGCGGTCGGGACGGATGCGGTCTCTGGTGACCTGTTCGCGGAAGATGCGCTCGCGGAGAAGCTCGTAATAGGTGGAGAGCTTCTTCTTGGCGCTGGGGTCGTCGGCGGGTAGGTCGGCCGCGAGCTCGTCTTTGATCTTCTTGACGAGGGAGTAGCTGGTGGTTTTATCGTGGGTCTTGGTGTCGAGGGCGTCCTTGAGGCGATCTCCGATTTTCGACTTGAGCTCGTTGTAATAGCCCTCGTCGACTTCAGGAGCGGTGAAAGCGCGCTTGGGCTTGCCGGCTTTGGAGACCAACTCGTCAATGGCGGCGACAATCTTCTTGATCTCGGTGTGGGCGAATTCGATGGCCGCGAGGATGACTTCTTCAGTCTCTTCCTTGGCGCCCGACTCGATCATGACGATGCCGTCTTTGTGTCCGACGACCATGATGTTGAGGGTGGTGGCGGCGCGCTCGGCGTGAGTGGGGTTGATGACAAACTCGCCATTGACACGGCCTACGCGGACGGCGCCGACGGTGGCGCTGAAGGGAATGTCAGAGAGCGCGAGGGCGCAAGCGGCGGCGTTGATGCCGACCACGTCGGGATCGTTTTCCTTGTCCGCAGAGAGGACCAGGGCGATGACCTGAGTTTCATTGCGGAAGCCGTCAGGGAAGAGCGGGCGGATGGGGCGATCGATCTGGCGGCAGGTGAGAATTTCCTTCTCGCTGGGGCGGCCTTCGCGCTTGATGAATCCGCCGGGGATGCGCCCACCTGCGTAGGTGTATTCGCGGTAGTCGACTGTTAGCGGGAAGAAGTCGATGCCTTCGCGGGGATCGGGTGAAGCGACAGCAGTGGCCAGGACAACGGTTTCGCCCGTCGTAACAAGGGCCGCGCCCGAGGCTTGCTTGGCCATGCGACCGGTCTCAAAGACCAGGCGCTTGCCGCCGGCAAGCTCGACGGATACATCATGCTTCGACATAGAGTCCTCTTTTCATTTTTTCGCTTGGGAAACTTGTGGGGGGAGCACCGCGGAGGGGTGAGTCTGGCAGGAAAACGGGAAGCAGGGGATGCGCAGCCGAGTGGTTGCCGCGTGCGGGAGAGGATTCCCCCGGCCTGCGAGCCGCAGGGCTGGGACCGCACAACTGTCGGCCAGATGGCAGACAGTTGTGCGCAGGTCCCGGCTGCGGGTTGAGTTCGCCAGGTACACCATGGCCCCATGTCATGGGAATAACAGGGGCCGTGACCAATGAGCGGTCTGGGCGCTTCCTAATCAAAGATGAGCTTTCTGGTTTTGGTCACTTGCTACTTGCGGATTCCCAACTTGCCGATCACGTCGCGGTAGCGGTCCGTATCGTGGGTCTTCAGGTAATCCAGCAGGCGGCGGCGCTTGCTTACGAGCATCAGGAGACCACGGCGCGAGGCGTGATCTTTTTTGTGAGTCTTAAAATGCTCGGTAAGCTCGCCAATCCGTTCACTCAGAATCGCGATTTGGACCTCGGGGGATCCCGTATCGGACTCGTGGGTGCGGAAGCGGTGAATCAGGTCAGTTTTCTTAGCGGTCGCCAGCACGGCGTGTGTTACTCCTCTTTTGTTCTCAGTCCACTCTCAAGTGTCTGGAATGAGATTAACAGATATGGGCGGGGTGTGCGAAGGGATGGGGTTGGCGGAAGGGATGCCGAAAGTACAGGGCTCAACGGGGTTTGGAGTGGAAGAGGCGGGTGTCGAAGCGCTCGCGGATGACGGAGATGACTTTCAGCTTGGGGGCGTCAGGGTGTAGTGGATTGAGGAGGATGTTGGAGGTTCGCGGAACGATTGCGGACGGGACGCGAGCCAACGGGGACTGCTGGGAAGAAATCCAGGTGTCGCCGGCTCGCTGCGTGGTGTTGGGGCGTTCGCTCCAGCCGTGCTTTGGGTTTGGCATCAGCTCCCGAACCGCGATCGACTCAGGGACTTCGATTTCAAGGAGTTGATAATCGTCGGGCCATTCGTCGTCCTCGAATTGGAGATGAACGAGGATTTCAAGGAGCGCACCGGCTGGAGATTCTGCCAAGTACACAACCCGCTTGCCGAGGCTGGTCCAGCGGGAAGCGAATTTCTCTCCGCCAAATCCGCTTAGGTCAACGTAATTGCTGATCCGCCACAGCGTGGGCATGCAAGGTTGCGCCTGTCAGGCGAATACTCCTTCGTCGATCTGGTAGAGCATTTCTTCGACGCCGCGACCACCCTGATCGGTCCGCATCATGGCGAGAGGCGTGCGTTCTTCAAAGCGGTGTTTCGGACGGCTGAGCCACTTTCGGGCCTTTTCTGGGTTTCCGAACACGCGGACCGCAAGCTGATAAAGACGTGCCACCCGGGCCAACCGGTCCGATTCATCAATACTGAGCGGTTCCCTTCGCTGGCGCCGGTGTTTCAAGGTGCGAGCAGGGATCACTACTTCCAGTAGGTCCTTCATTTCAAAGCCGGAGTATGCGACAAACTCCTCCAGGGCGGAAACTTGAAAGCCCTTCTCCACGGCAACCCAGTCGAAGGGAAAGGGCGGTGCGGGAGTAGTGGCAGTCAGGCTCATTAGGACATTATGCCACAGATTTGGCGGCACAATGTCCGCTCGACGGCTTGGAGGGCGGGTTTGGAGTCAAATCCAGACGTTATTGGGGGCGGTGAGGGGGGATGCGTTTGACTCGCCGGTGTTGCGGACGCCACGGGGCTCGATGATGAGGAGCTCCACTTCCCTTTCGGCGAACGGTTTGTGCTCGACGCCTTTGGGGACGACGAACATTTCGCCGGGGTTGAGAGTGACGGCTCCGTCGCGGAAGTCGATGCGGAGGGTGCCGTCGATGACCAGGAAGGCCTCATCGGTGTGGGGATGGTTGTGCCAGACGAAGTCGCCCTGGAGTTTCGAAAGCTTGAATTGGTAGTCATTCAGCTCGGCGATGACTTTGGGCTGCCACTGCTCGGAGAAGAGGCTGAATTTCTGGGCGAAGTTGATGGGGATGTGGGGCATGGGGATCCTCGATTGTGAGTTTGGAGGTAAGGAGATCTGGTCTCTCACCCTAAAAACGATGAAACCGTTTTTAGGATGGGGCGCTCCGAGTTGAGGTCATTCCGTTGCGCCGATGTTGGCTTCAGGGCCGATCCAGTAGTTGGCGCGGGCAACAACGTGGGCGCCGTAGTCCTGTGTGAGCTTGACGCGGATGGAGTGCAGACCGGGTGTGGAGTCGCTGGGGCTGAAGGTAAGCAGGTAGCGATTGCGGGCGTGCTTGGCGGCGTCGGCTACGCGCTGCTCGAATTTTTTGTCGCTGATGAAGGTGGTGTACTCGCCGCCGGACATGGTGGCGATTTCCTTGCTGACGTTCTTCTTGAGGGCCTGAATGAGGGCTACCAGGGCAGACATCATGTTGAGGGTGCGGTTTTCGCCGTTGTCCTTTACATCGTGAATGAACTGGGCGGTGATGGGCGAAAAGGAGACGGTGAGCACGAGCACGTCAGACTGGCCGATTTTGCGGATGAGGCCGGTGATTTTGGTATGTTTGCTGCCGTGGTCGCGGGGTTCGCTCAGCAGTAGGAGGACGCGGCGATAGGATTTTGGCTGGGTTTCAAGCAGATCGACGGCGTAGTTGACGGTGTCGAGTATGGCATCGCCGCCGTCACCGGGCTCCATGGTTTTAAGGCTGTGGCTGAGGTCTTCGCTGGAGTGTGTGTAGTCGTGGAGGAGATGCGGAGCGGAGTCGAACCCGATGAGGGCGGCCTGGCTGTGCGGATCGGTGAGGAAGCTATCGAGAAGCGGGCCGAGGTGGCTGAATTTTTCGAATTCGAGGGCGCTCATGCGTCCCTGCTCGATGGCAACGACCAGCGCGACGGGCGCGGTGTCCATTTCTTCCTGAACGCGGATCTTCTGTGGGACGCCATTGTCATTGAGGATGAAGTCTTCCGGCTTGAGGCCGTAGAGGACGCCGCCGCCTTTGGATTCGACGAGAGTGGGAACGAGGACTTCCTGGGTGGTGACGCGAAGGGTTGGCTGGTCGGGGTTCGAGCCGGGAAGTGGCTGGGGTGGTTCGGCAGGAGGCAGTTGCTGCTGGGCAGAGGCCATGGGGATGCAGAGAAGAAGCGCGATACCGCAGCGGGTCAAGAAAGTTGCCGGACTCATTCCAGAATTGGCTCCAGTAATGATGATAGGCGAGGGCGAAGGATTGGGTGAGAGTCGGAGTTCACCTGGGATAAGGAACTGGATACAGTATTCGCTCGTATTCAGCTTTGTAACTTAATTGGAGGATTCACATGCAGTTTCGAACTCCGGCACTTCCCTCACTTGCTTTCGCCTGGTTGGGAACGCTTCTTTTGTGCGGAGGATCGGTCGCCTCGGCACAGAATTCCGGCGGCGGATTTGAGCTGCACGCTAACGGCAACATCAAGGCGTCGGATGTCGGATTGCCTGTTTACCCTGGATCGAAACTGTTCAAGAGTGCGGACAATGATCCTGCGGTCGATATGGGATTCACGCTTGGCGATACGCATTTCAGGCTCGTGGCTGCGAACTATCTGAGCGATGACTCGGCTGCGCGAATTCTCGATTTTTATCGCAAGCCGCTGGCGCGGTACGGCGAGGTGCTGGAGTGCGACCACGGAAAGCCTGTGGGTGCGATCAAATCCAAGCGCAGCGGTTTGACCTGCGGCGACCAGCAGGATGGGCACGTGCAGGTTCAGGGAAATGTCGACTCGTCAAACGACCATGAGTTACGCGCGGGAACGCCACAGAAGATCCATATTGTGGGCATTGGAGAGCGCCAGGGATCGGCCATTCACTTCGGCCTGGTGTACATCGAGACGCCGAAAGACACGTCCAAAGCAATGACGGATTGAGCTGAAGCGGAAATGTCGGATGAGCGCGCGGGCTATCGGACCCGGGGCGGGGGCGGCAGTTTGGATGGCGGCGGCGTGGTGCCCGGGCTAGTGCCTGGACTGCCCTGCACACGGAACGGCTGGTAGAGGGTGGACGGATCGATTCCGGGGGCAGAGGCGGGCGCGGCGACCGATGGCCGGGATGAATCAATGGCGTTGCGCAGTGCAGTGAAGGCCGGTGCGGCACCCATGTTGTCATCGAAAGGCAAGGGTCGCTGGCGAGCACCGTCTTCGCGCTTGGCCCATTCCATATTCAATTCATTGAGCGGGGTGTGGGCGTTGGTGATGCCCCAGGTGAGGGCGATGGGCACGTTGGGCTCGGGAAGCACGAGGCCGAGGTATTTGCGATAGACCTGGGCAACGGCGTAGTCCTGCGCTTCCGGACCGCCTTCGAGGCCGCGGGTGTTGACGTCGAGTTCTGTGATGTAAACATCGAGGCCCATCTTGCGGGCTTCGCGAATGAAATTGAGGAGGCCAACACCGGGCTGCGGGCCGTTGGCCATGAGATGGCTCTGCACGCCGACGGCGTGGATGGGAACATTGCGCGCCTTGAGACGGCGAAGCAGCATCATGACGGCGCCGCGCTTGGCGGTCTGGTCCGGAGTGTCAAGCTCGATTCCATAGTCGTTGTAGGCGAGCTTGGCGGCGGGATCGGCAATGGCCGCGGTTTGGAATGCGAGCTCAATGTAGTCGGGTCCCATCAGTCCGAGCCAGGGTGAATTGCGCAGCCCGTCGGGGCGGCCATCCTTTGGCTCAACGGCTTCGTTCACTACATCCCAGCTGTGGAGTTGGCCGCGGTAGCGACCTGCGACGGTCTGAATGTGTTCCACGAGGAGCAGGCGGGCGTTGTCGCGGGTGGCGGTGGTCTTGAACCAGTCGGGGAGGCCCTCATGCCAGCAGAGGTTGTGGCCTCGGACGCGTTGGCCGGCGAGCGCAGCGAAACGCATAAGGCGATCGGCGGGCGCGAAATCGAAGGTGGCAGGGGTGGGGCGCAACGGACCCCATTTCATGGCGTTTTCGGCGACCAGGATGTTGGCCTGGTTGGCAACGAGCAGGGTATAGGGGTCCGCGGTGTTGCCAGCGGCCATTCCTTCCACGTCGAGAAGTGCGGGGTCGACTGCGGCGCCGTAAAGAAGGCCGTGGCCAAGAGCGTGCGCGCGGAGGGAGTCAGGACCAGTGAAATTCACTTGCGAGGATGGCCCGAGTTGAGCGGCTTTGAGCCAAGGGGTCAGGGCGGCGGCAGCAACGGAGGAGGCGGACGCCTTGAGAAAGTTGCGGCGGGTCCGAGGGATCGCGTTGCGTCCAGCCATGTCTATTCCCTTGAATAATCGATGGGCCAAATTTATGGGCGGCGTCGTGCTTCGCGCTGCACGCGTCCAGTCCAGAAGAGAAAGCTCAGGAACTCCCAGCGCTGCGCCCACATAAAGCTGAAGATATCGCGCGCCGTCATCTCTTCCGCCCACATGCCGGAATAGGTTTCCATGCGCCAGCGAAGGTAGTGACTGCGCCAAGGCGTGAAGCGTGATCCGCGAGTTGCGTTCCAGAGGAAACGAATGGGTGCGAACATTTTCAGTCCTGTTGAGAGAAGTATAGCGGGACAGGAGATTCATGCGCGCATCGGACAGGCTCGAGCGGAACAATCTAAGGCAGCAGCAATTCGTCGTTCACGGGGCGGGGATCAGCCAGGCAGCCTGTCAAAGAGACTGCCGGAACCGAGCTTGGCAATGACGGATTCGAGCGCGGACTGCTGAGTGGTGGAGAGGGCGAGTTGGGTGGAGATCTTGGCGATGTCGGCCTGCATCAGGTTGGTTTGCGCGGCGGTGAGTTGGGTGTGCTCAGCACTGACGGCGCTGGAGGCCGACGTGAGTTGGGTCATGGAGTTATCCAGCGTGACGCGTTGCTGGGAAACGTAACTGAGCGCCGTGCCGAGGGCCTGGGTATCAGCGATTGCGGTCGAGGCATTGAATGTTGGGCTGGAGTAGTCAGCCACAAGGTTATTGAGTGCCGCGAATACGCTGTTTGCTCCGACACCATCGAAGATCTGATTGCCGGGCACATTGAGCTGGATCTTCTGGCCACCCGGAGTCTCGAGATAGTTAAGGTTCTGGTCGCCGTTGTAAGTAACTGTAGATGGACTTGTAACGTTGGAGAGCGAGAAGGGCGCACTCGAACTGGCGGTGCCGGCAAAGATGTACTGGCCGAGGTAGCTTGAATTGGCGAGGGTGAGGATCTCACCGCGGATGCCTGCGATCTGGTTGGAGATGGACAGACGGTTGCTGGCGTTCATGGTGCCGTTGTTGGCGCTGGTAGCGAGCGAGACAGCTTCAATGAGCTGCGTGACGACCTGTCCGAGGGCGGAGTCGCCGACCTGAAGTTGACCGGTAACCAGGCTGGCAGATTGGGTGAAGGAGTCATCCTGCTGCATCTGGTTGAGCAGGCGAACATTCTCGCCTGCTGCGAGGGGATCGATGCTGAGAGAGGTGACGCGGACGCCGCTCGACAACTGCGATGAAAGCTGCTGCGTGGTAGCCTGCGATTGATCGAGGGCGCTGACCAGGTTGTTGATGTAGGTGGGATCGACTCGCATGGGCTCCTCACTTTGTTGCCGTTGTATCGCAATCGGAACTTCAGCCTGACAGGATGCAAGACCCGTACCGAGCGTACGGGCACTGACTAAAGGTCCATTAATGTTGTGACGCCGTAGATCCTGGGATGCGCAATCTCATCACGTTCGCTGTTGCCAACACGAGCTATCAACTGAAGGAGGACGAAGAGCCAAGATTCAAAGCCGTGGCCATGAGCCTGTTGATGATTGCGAATACCTGCGAGGCGGCTTGATAGCTGCGCTCGAGAGTGGTCAACGCCGAAGCTTCGTCGTTGAGGTTCACGGACGAGAGGGCGTTGCTCTGGGTCTGCAACTGGGAGACGGACGCGCTCTGGCCGGAGTTTTCGGTCTGGACCTGCACGATGGTGGAACCGAGCGTGGTAACGAGACCGGAGAAGTAGTTGCTCGGCGTAAGGCTGTTGAGCAGCGTTTGCCCAGGGTTCAGGACGGTGCCGTTGGGAAGCGTGAGGCCGTTCAGGATGGGCGGAGATTTTGAATTGCCGAGGTTGGCAAGGGCGGTAGCGTTGGTGTTGTCGCCGCTTCCCTGCCCAATTGCCGCGGCGGCGATGAGGCTGGGGTTATTGATGCTGACGCGCATGGCCGCAGCGCTGCCGGCAACTTGCGGCGATTGGGCAAAGAGAGCGGTTCCGGCGTTGCCGTTGAGGTCGATGCCGGCGATGGACTGCGCGTTGACTTCAGTTGTCATGCCGAAAGCAAGCTGATCGAGCGCTCCAAGGACGGCGGGAATGTCCTGATCACGCGCGGTGAGATAGCCGCCGAGCTGCCCGCCCCCGCCGGCCAACTGCGCGGTAATATCGCTGGCGCCGACGAAGAAATGGGTCACACCGTTGACGGCTCCGGTTGTGAGCGCGTTGCTTGTGCCGTGCGAAACAAGAGTCTGGCCGGAGGTGGTGGTGATGGAGAGGCCGTTGTTTTCCGTTGTAATCAGATTGATGCCGATGAGTTGGGAAAGCTGCGACAGGGCCAGCTGGCGCTTGTCTTCGAGCGGGCCGGCGGCGGCATTCGGTGAAGCGGACTGGATCTGCTGGTTCAACTGGGCAATGGAAGAAGTGAGCGCGTTGACCTGGCTGACCACGCCGACCGCTTCCTGGTCGACCGCGCCGCTCTGCTGATTGAGACTGGCAGCGGTTCCGGAGATGTCGGCAGCAAGCGTTGAAGCCTTGGAAAGCACCTGCTGACGAAGGGCATTGTCAGTGGGATTGGCTTCAAGGGATGAGAACGAGGTGAAGAAGCCTGTGATGGCGCTTCCAATGTCACCACCAGCCGAGCTTGCCGAGCCCGACGCGG
>JANXQR010000314.1 GCA_025353435.1 Acidobacteriota bacterium
GCTGGTTTTGGCTTTGGTTTCGCCTTAAGCACAGGCTCCTTCATTTGGGACAAGCAAAATGGGATGCGCGACATCGGCGGCTTGGGTGGTTCCTGCACCATCGCCACCGATCTCAATAACCGGGGTCAGATCGTCGGCCTATCGGCCCTGACGGGTGACCTGGTGATGCATCCGTTTGTCTGGGATGCCGCGACCGGGATGACCGACTTGCTGGGCGCGTCCTCTGAACTTACTAACCCGTATTTTTCACTAACTATCAACGAGCACGGAGTCGTGGCTGGCTCGGCGATCGACGCAGGTTTTACCGCCTTTTACCCCTTCCTTTGGCGGCGGGTTGGAGGAAAGTGGAAGCAAACCGACCTCGGAGTTAACTCAGTGCCCACTTCGATCAATGCGTCCGAACAAGTTGTCGGCTATGGGAATGTTTCGTTCTTGTGGGAGGATGGCGGCCCGGCGGTGGACCTGAATACTCTGATGCCTCCCAACTCCGGCCTGCAGATCTATGAAACGGATCAAATCAACGACCGCGGAGAGATTGCTGCTCAGAGCATGGACGCCAACGGCAACAACCACGCCGTCCTTTTGATCCCGTGTGACGAGCATCATCCCGATGTCGAGGGATGCGACTACAGCCAGATCGATGGTAGGGATGCGGCGATGCAAGGCAAAACGCCAAGCTCCGCATCACGCAGAGCCCAACTCACGCACAAATCCTGGCGCAACCAGCGATAACTCATCGGCGCGCTCCCGGTCCCACTCATTTGTGAGCGGAACTCCACTTTCCGGTCCGCTATGCCGGGTGAATCAGATTCGGAGCCGCGAACTCCGATCGGCGAACAATCAGCCTTGGGATTTGCAATTCGAAATGCCACAGGTGGAAAACATGAGATCAATGAATTTGAAATGCGTCGTTGCCCTCGGATGCCTCGCTGCGTTTGCGCTGCCGCTTCAACGGGTCTCACAAGCACAAGAAGAACCAGCGGATACTGCGACTCAAGTCTTGCCGGAATCCGACTACTACAGGCCGGCACAACTTTGGGTTACGGTCACCCCATTGACACCAAGTACTGTAAACGCGGGCGGCTCCGCGACCTCAACCGTAAAGGCAGGCTTCGGGAACAGCGGCACTGGTACCGCCTATCTCACCTGCGACGTGCAACCGTCGCCGCCGCTGGCACCGGAATGCTCGGGCCTTCCCTCAACCGTGGCCTTCTTCAAGCCGGCCACGCTCACGGTGACCACGACCGGACCGAACGCACGAATGGTCTCCGGGCTTGCTTCCAACCTGCTCTTCGCGCTCTCGTTGCCGCTCATCGGTTTCCTAGCCATTTGCCGTGGTGAGCGCTCCCGAGGGAGAGGACCGTTAGGAAAGGTTGGATCCGCGCTCCTGTTCGGCGCCATGACTGCCGGCCTGAGTTTCCCAATTGCGTGCGGAAGCAGCAGCCCTCCAATACCAAGGACTCCCGCGGGGATCTACACCATCACCGTCACTGCCAAAGCGTTTGTCCCGGTGGTCTCTACCGTCGCGTCCACCACGATCACCGTGCAGTGACTCGCGAAACACAGGTCATGCAATGGTGGAGGAGCTTTTGCGGCGGTCAAAGTGTCATTGCCGTTGAGAGGCAATTGAATGCAGGAATCAAAGTCAGAGAGGAAGGCGCGTGTGCGGCGATTGCTGAATCCTCAGATCGGGTGTGGGCCTTTCTTGCTGCTGGTAATGATCTTTAACACCAGTTGTGGTGGAGGAGGGCCGACCGTCCCGCCTCCACCCAGCCCAGACTTCGATCTTTCTGTCGCACCCGGCACGCTCCCTGTCACCGTGGGAACTTCCAGCCCTCCCATCGTGGTTTCGGTGGCCGGGAAAAACGGTTTCACGGGAGCAGTGAGTATTTCGATTGGCGGTCTGCCGCAGGGTTCGGCTTCGATACCGGCATCCCCCTTTATGGTGACGGCAGGGACGACGCAGCAGGTAACCATATCTATTCCCATTGCGGCACAGACTGGCATAGTTTCCCTGCTCTTCACCGGGACCAACAGTCAGATTTCTAAGAATGCGTCCCTGAATCTAAGCGTCATGCCGACGCCCACGGTTCGGACCTATCTGAACGGCCCCGTCCTCTATTTGGAAACTGTTACCGGCAGCGAAACGGCGCGCTTGGGACTGCTGA
>JANXQR010000341.1 GCA_025353435.1 Acidobacteriota bacterium
CCCGGTTTTTCAACCTGCCACCGTCACGCCCTTCCCGACTGCCAGTTCGAAGGCCGCACATTCCGCCGCGGAGCAATCGGTACTTACCAGCGGGATGACTGTTCGCGGTGAAATTATAAGCACTGAAGCGCTCTACATTGACGGCATCGTCGAGGGAGAAATCAAGACCCTTGGGGAACGGGTCACGGTTGGACCCAATGGAAAAGTCGTGGCCACCTCGAAAGCACCCTGCATCACCGCGCGAGAGATCGTGGTCCTCGGAACCGTGATAGGCGATATCGTGGCCACGGATCGTTTGGAAATCCGCGCCAACGGAAGCGTGACTGGGGACGTCACCACGGTCCGGCTCAGAATTGAAGATGGGTCGATTTTCCAGGGCGGTATCGACATTCGCAAGCCCGAACCAAAACTCGTACCCGAAATCGAGCAAAACCACTTTTCACCCTCAGACATGGAATACGCCGCGGCGGCGGTCTAATACAAACATCACGAATGCCCGGAGTTGGCGGCGCTTGCAAGTCCAAGCGCCGCCCCGAATTTCCGCAACCCGGGTTTTCCCCTCGCCAGACCGCCCCGCCTATGTGCGAGAATCAATGCAATGCTTTTCTTTCGCTGCTGCGCAGCCTTTTGTTCCAAGCCTTGGCGGAAAGCCCCGCACAAGCCAAAAGGCTAATTAGAATGGTGGCAGCCGCGATGCAGCATTCGCCCTGCTGAATATCAATTTTCCCCAACAGCGGTCAGGAAAGGAACCAAAAAATCGTATGTGGAAGCCAAGCCAACCCGAGCAACCTGCCTCGAATCCAATGCCCGAGCCTATTCGTCCCGCCCCGCCCTCCTCGGCTCTTGAGTCGGCAAGCCGCGCCGGGGTTACTGCCGGCGATCAAGCCACCATCAGCAAGGGCCTGTTTATCAAAGGCGAAATCTCCGGATCTGAATCGCTGTTCATCGACGGCAAGGTCGAGGGCAGCGTCGTTCTCAACGGTAACCGCGTCACGGTGGGCCGGAATGGCCACGTAGCGGCCAGCATCACGGCTCGTGAGGTCGTTGTGCTGGGTAAGGTCCGAGGCAATGTCACGGCCACTGACCGCGTCGATATCCGCGCGGAAGGTGCCCTCACCGGCGACGTAGCCGCAGCCAGAATCAGCATTGAGGATGGCGCGTTCTTCAAAGGCGGAATTGACATCCGCAAGGCCGATGCCAAACCCGTTGCGGTCAACAACTCGAACAGCACTGAGACTGCCAAGGTGGCCGTCTCGTAGCAAAACCGTTACCGGTTGCTCAGGCCTCGCTCCGGCGGGGCTCTGTGCTTTTTTGGCCTTTTATCCCAACTTCAGCCGCTTCATGGCCACCCGAGGCAGTGCGGACCCGGTCTTCTCGAGCACCCACCGTGCCACCGCCAGCCAAAGCACGGTGCCCGCCAGCAGGACCCCGAGATCCCACCCGCGGTTCGTTGTCAGCTTCCATCCAAGAGTGTGGCTGGCTATTCCGACAAACCAGATCAGCACACCCCAGACAACTGCACCGCTGGCAACGCCCGCAACCAGGCAGCGGCCAATCTCGGCATAGTCCAGGCTGGCCAGCGAAACCATCCGGCGTTGATGCAGAAGTAGGGCCAGGGTAACCGTCTGCACTCCGATGCCGATTCCGGATGCCAACGCCAGCCCATCCGCTCCGTGCCACCTGTATCCCATTCCATAGAGCGGGAAGGCCACCACCGTCACCACTGCCCCGGCAGCCATGGGCATCCAGGTAATGCCGGCGGCATAAAATGCGCGCACATAGATCGCCTGGGCCGACCAGAACAACAACGCCAGCGCATACAGAGCAAAGTAGCCGGCGGTGAGATTCACGTCGTGTGAGGTGAATCGCCCGCCAACAAAAATTATGTGGACCAGGGGCTGGGCCAGCGCAATCATTCCGGACGAGGCCAACAGCGCCATCGCAATGACTCGCGACACCGCGTCGGCCACTCCGGTAGCAAATTCAAACTGCTTGTTTTGAGCCCAGAGGCGTGAGAAGAACGGAAGCGAAGCCGCTCCTGCTGCCTGCGCAAGCACAGCCATCGGCGCGGAAAACAGTTGCTTCGCATTCATCAGCCGAGTAATGTCCCCGGACCCGTGACTGGCGTAGTAGCGCGCAAAGTAATCGTCAAAAAAAGTAAGGGTAAAGCCCGCCATGAGAGGCAATGTCATCACCACCCATTCGCGCAATCCTGGATGGCTGAAGTCGATGCCGAGTTGGATCCTCACGCCTGCCTTCCAAGCGCCAACCGCATTCAAAACGAATGCGCCTAGAACCGCTCCCGCCAGTGCGCCGACAGCGAGCGACGGAATTCCCATACTCCGCGCCAGCAACACCCCGCCGAGAATAATGGCGACGTTGTACAGGATTCCCTGCAGCCCCTGGTAGAGAAACTGGCGACGCACCAGAAGGGTCGCGCCCAGCACGCCTCCAGCGAAGAAGAAGATCTGTCCAGGCAGCAGAATCCGCGTCATTCGGGCCGACAACGCCACCTGCGCCGGAGTAAATCCAGGATTGAAGCGGCGGATGTACGGTTCAGCGAAAAACATTCCCACAATCACGCCGGCCGTGAGGATGAGAACCACAAAATTGAGCACGATCGAAAGAACCCGTTCGCCCTCTTCGGTTTCTCCCCTCTCCCGGTATCGATTCAGGATAGTAATGAACGTGATGGAAGCGGCGCCGCCGGCAAGAAAGTAATTGGTCAACTCAGGCAGTCCGAACGCGGCCGCGTAGGCGTCCGTCTGTGCTCCGGCGCCGAATTGCCAGGCAATATACTTGCCGCGCACCAACCCAATGATCCGCGAAAGTAGTTGGAAGACCATCAGGATCACGGTGGCCGAAAACGCCGAGTGGGCGTGCGATGGCCGCAGCAGGTCAATTACGCGAGTCCACGGACGAGCAGCCGTGCCCGTCGGCACAGGCTGCGCCGCCTCGGTCTGGGCCTCTACTGGCCCGCTTGGTCCGGTTGAAGGGGAATCGGTCACTGATTTCGATTTTACCGGCGCAGGTGTGCCCTGCCATTGATCACCGATGTTCGGCGGCACCACCAGTTCCGCAACTTGCAGGCACACCCCGCTCAAGTATTCTGGCGGCGGAGGGCTTTGCCCGATGGTGCGTGCTCTGGTTGTCGGAATTCTGGCGGGTTGCAGTGCCCTTTCTTTCGCTCAGCCTGATACGCCCAGCAGCGCCACGGCTCCAAAGATCATCCGCGGTCGTCAAGGCATCACTTTGCCGCCCCCGCCGGCGGTCGCCGCTGATCCCGTAATCGACAACTACTTCGGCACAAAGATTGCGGACAACTACCGCTGGCTTGAAGACGCAAAGAGCACTCAGACCCGAGATTTCATCCAGGTAGAAAACGCCTACACAACGCGCTACATGAAGCAGGCCCGTGACCGGTCGGCGATACTCGATGACCTGGACGCGCTCGAACATGTATCCCGGTGGTCATTGCCCGTCGAGCGCAATGGCAGCTACTTCTTTCTCAAGCGCATCGCCGGCGAAGACCAATCCTCGATCTATGTGCGCCATGGCTGGACGGCCAAGGACCAGCGGCTCGTCGACCCGGCATCCCTGAGCCGCGATCCCAACACCTCGGTCTCAATCGCTGCCGTCTCAAGGGATGGCCAGATGCTGGCCTACGGTGTGCGCCAGGGCGGCGCCGACGAGACCACAGTCCACGTCCTTGTAATAAAAACTGACAAGACGATCGAAGACGAACTTCCCGCCGGCCTTTACCGCTCAATCAACTTCACTCCCGACGGAAAAGGCATCTACTATGCGCGCCAGAATCGCGAAGGCACCCTGCTCTACGAGCACAAATTCGGCACGCGAACCTCGCACGACACGCTCATCTTCGGCCACGAATATCGCGGCGAGACCCTCGGCCCCATTGATCTTTTCTCCGCAAATATCACCGAGGACTGGCGCTATCTCGTCGTCACCATCAGTCGCGGCGTTCCTGCCAGTCGTGTCGACATCGTTTATCGCGACCTCACCAAGCCGGATTCCCCGTTCGACCTCATAGTCTGGGGAATCGACTCGCGATTCTCCGCCATCCATGCGGGCGCCAGCTGGTTCGTAAAGACCGATTACAAGTCGCCCAATGGCCGCATCTTGAGAGCCGACGTCGGCGGCATCATGCCCGATGCCTGGACCACAATCGTCCCCGAATCCCCTGACGTCATTGACGACTTCTCCATCGTGGGCAGCAAAATCTACGTCAAGCGCCTCAAGGACGTGAAAACCGAAGTTGCGGCTTACACCCTCAACGGCAAGCCCGCGGGCTCAATCGATCTTCCCGGAATCGGAACCGCCTCATCCGTTCAGGGCCGGCC
>JANXQR010000355.1 GCA_025353435.1 Acidobacteriota bacterium
ACGCGAGAGCGAGCGCGATTTCGGCAGACTGCCGGCGTGTCTTCTGATTTTATTCTACGTAACTAGTTTGGTTCCCTGTTTTGGTTCGCAGAACGGGCAGACGGCGACTGAGCAGACACTCGCTCAGCAAAAATTTACTGAGCAGACTTCCACTGATTGGACGGCGAATCCCACTGCGAAGTGGGAGGGGCTGACGGTGAGACGCATTGCGTTTGAGGGCGTGGCAGCGGACCGGCTCACTTCGACTCGAGGGCATCTTCCCCAAGCGGAGGGTTCTCCGTTGCTACGCGAGAATGTGGCGGCGAGTTTGCGAGAGCTGTATGCGACCGGGCTCTTCGACACTATTGAAGCGGTGGGACAGCGCGAGGGAGATGGAGTGGCGCTGATCTTTCGGGGAACTTCGCGCACCTTTATTGGAACATTGAGTGTGGACGGGGCGAAGGGGCCGGCAGTGAACACGCAACTGGAGCGCGCGAGCCGCCTGAGTCCAGGAACGGGGTACAACGAAGCCAAGATGGCGCAGGCTCTGGACACGATGCGCCAGGTAATGGCGGAGAACGGGTTTCACGAGCCCGTAATCACTTACAAGCTGACCCCGCACCCCGAGCAGTTGCTGACCGATGTTGCGATTCACGTAATTTCAGGTCCGCAGGCGCGGGTGGGAGTGGTGCAGGTTTCGGGCGACTCGGGGATGACTCTCGAAGACTTCAAGCACCATGCGCATCTGCGAACGGGAGCGTTTGTCGATCGCGAGACGGTGAATCGGGCGCTGGCCGGAGTATTGAAGCACTACCGCAGCGAGAACAGGCTTGAGGCGGAGATCAAACTGGAGGCCCAGGACTATGCGGCGCCGCATCGAGTGAACTTCAAGTTTACGGCTACGGTGGGACCGGTGGTACGCGTCGCGGTGGAGGGTGCGAGCCTGAGCCAGGAACGAATCAAGCGACTGGTGCCGGTGTTTGAAGAAGGCACGGTGGATGAGGACCTGCTGAACGAAGGCGGGCGGCGAGTACGCGATTATTTCCAGAGCCTGGGATATTTCGACGTGAAGGTGGATCACACGCAGGCGGGACCACGGACCGGGCAAGTGCTGATTGTATACAACGTGCAGTTGGGTGAACGGCGGCACGTGGAGCGGGTTTCAGTCGATGGCAATCACTATTTCAATGCGAAGACACTTGAAGAACTGTTGAGCGTTCACGCCGCCGATACATTTGATCACCATGGTGTGTATAACCAGGCGCTGGTTTCTTCTGACGCAGCGGCGCTGCAATCGGTCTATCAAAGCAACGGTTTTTCGCAGGTGAAGGTCACGCCCGAGACTGGGCCGACGGGGATTGCAGTGGGCGGGGCGGCAAGTACGCGGGCCGGGCCAGCGGTGGACACGACGGCGCCGTTGACGCTGGTGTACCACGTTAACGAAGGGCCACAGCAGCGAGTGGGCTCAGTGAAGGTAGAGGGCAACAACAATGTGCAGGCTCCCATACTGCTTGGATTAATAAACACTGAGGCGGGGCAGTTGTTTTCGCCGCGAAATCTGGCTGGGGATCGCGATGCGCTTATGACCGACTACCTGAGCCGCGGTTTCGACCAGGCGCGAGTGGATGTGGAGCAGACGACGGATCCAGCCGATGCGAGCAAGGTGGACGTGGTGTTCCGGGTAACCGAGGGCAATCAGATTTTTGTGCGCAACGTGATTCTTACGGGACTGCACTACACGCGGCCGGACACGGTGGCGCGAGCCATCACGCTGCATGCGGGCGATCCGTTGAGCGCGGCGGCAATTGAGGAGACGCAGCGCAATCTTTACGAATTCGCGTTGTTCAACGAGGTAAACACGGCGATCGAGAATCCGACCGGGGGAGAGTCCGCGAAGACCGTGCTGCTGCAAGCTCTGGAGGCACGGCGATGGACGCTGACCTACGGCGCGGGATTCGAGGTGCAGACGGGAACGCCGGTCGACGGGTGCCAGGGATTGCTGGCGACGGGAGTGAAGTGTACGCCGAATGGCAGGACCGGAGTGAGCCCGCGAGGGCTGATTGCACTGACGCGGAACAATCTGTTCGGACGGGAGCAGTCAGCGTCGATCCAGGGCAACTACGGTTCGCTCGAGCAGAGGGTAGATCTGACTTATCAGAATCCGCACTTGTTGGGGCAAAGGAATTTCGGGCTCACATTTGCGGGAGGCTATGCAAATAGCCGGGATGTGACGACTTATGTGGCGTCGAGGCTGCAGGCCGGGTTTCGCTTCACGCAGAGCTTCAATCACCCGGGGGCGGGGCTGTCACGGGCGAACACGCTGATCTATGCGTACGACTTTCGGCGCGTCAAGGTGGCGGAAGCAACGCTTCAGGTGTATCCATCGGAAGTGGACAAGTTAGCTGCTGCGGTGACGGTGGGCGGACCAGGTTTTACGTGGCTCCGTGACAGCCGCGACTCGGCGGTGGATGCACATCGCGGGACTTACACAAGCTTTCAGGAGTTCTTTTCGGCCGCACCATTCGGAGCGCAGGCAATGTTCAACCGTGTCGATACGTCGAACTCGAGCTACTACGGATTCAACAAGAGCAAGATTGTGCTGGCGCGGAACACGCGCTACGGGCAGGAGCGGGCATTCGGTAACGGCGACAGCCAGTTGATTCCGCTGCCGGAACGGCTTTATGCGGGAGGGGCGACTTCGCTGCGGGGATTCGCAATCAATGCAGCGGGTCCGCGAGACCCGGATACAGGATTTCCGATTGGTGGAGCCGGAGCGCTGGTGAACAGCACGGAGTTGAGGCTTCCGCCGCCTACGCTTCCCTATTTTGGAAATGCGGTCAGTGTGGTGCTGTTTCACGATATGGGGAATGTGTTTACGAATGCGGGCGACGCGTGGGCGAGCATTCTTCGGGTCAACCAGCCGAACCGGGAGTCTTGCAAGGTGCTGACCCCGCCGAATCCGAACACGGGGCAGATTGACGATCCGAAGGGGCCGCCTACGTCCACGGGCAAACAAGGCACTTGCGGCTTCAACTACTTCTCCCATGCACCGGGACTTGGCTTGCGCTACAACACGCCGGTGGGGCCGATCCGGCTCGACTTCAGCTATAACCTGAATTCACCGATCTATCCGATCAACGTGAATTATTCGCAGACGAATCCGTATGCGAATCAGCACGTGGGCGAGGCTCCCCACTTCAACTTCTTTTTCAGCCTGGGGCAGACGTTTTGATGGGCAAGCGGGTGAATTTCCGAAACTGGGCGCTGGGCGCAGCGATGCTGCTGTGTGTGCTTGGGTGCGCGACTGCGCAAGAGAGTGCGGCGGTGGTGCTGGACCGCGTGGTGGCGGTGGTGAATAATCGTGCCATTTTGGGGAGCGACGTTACGGATGCACTGCACTTGTCGGTGCTGGAGCCGCGGCGTCGAGATGAAGAGGATCCGAATGCAACGTGGGCGCTGGAACAGCTGATAAGCCGCACGCTGATCCAGCAGCAGATCCGGCAGGAGGACGTGGGCGCCACGCAACCAGCGGAGAAGGATATCCAGGCGCGGTTGGCAGAGTTGCGAAAAGAACTGCCGGTGTGCGTGCGCGTGCATTGTGCGACGGACGCGGGTTGGAAGGCGTTTCTGGAAGCGCACGATCTGACGGAAAAGCAGGTGGAAGACTACATTCGCAGACGGCTCGAGATGCTGGCATTCATTGAGACGCGGTTTCGGCAGGGGATCAGGATTTCGCAGGAAGATATTGAGGCATACTATCGCGATTCCCTGCTGCCGCAATATGCGAAGGGCGAGACGGCGCCGCCCCTGGGCGATGTGGCTCCACGGATTGAGGAAATTTTGCTTCAGCAGCAAGTGAGCGCATTGTTCAGCGCATGGCTCGAGAACTTGCGCAAACAGGGGGACGTGGAGATTGTTGATCCAGCGCTGGAGCCGGCTGCCGCCAAGGCGAATGTGAGCGGAGGAGCCCGATGAGCGGCACCGAAGAGACGACCGGAAAGCCGCGGAGAAGACTACGAATGCTGTGGAACACGGCGGGCGTAGCCGTGGGGCTGATCGCAATCGTCGGCGCACTGGTGTTGTGGGCAGGGTCGGATCAATTCCAGAACATGGTGCGCGCGCGGCTGGCACAGCAGTTACAGGCGGTGACGGGCGGACGGGTTGAAATTGCATCGTTCCATTGGCACCTTCTGCGTCTGGAGGCGGAGGCCGGCGGGGTGGTTATTCACGGGGACGAGCAGCCGAATGAAGCCCCGTATGCGCAGGTGGACAGATTGCGGGTGCGGCTGAGCGTGCTTGGACTGTGGAGCCCTCGAATTGTACTGCGCGATCTGCAGATTGTTCGACCGCAGATGCATTTCATCTTCTATTCCGACGGCGCGACCAATCAGCCACATCCGGCCCAGCAGACCAATACGAACCGCAGCGGGCTGGATACTTTATTCGACTTGCAGGCTGGGCACATCTCAGTGGAGCAGGGCGACATCGACATGGACAATCGCGCCTCGGCGCTCGATGTTCAGAATCGCTATCAGCCGCTGGATTTTGACGGCGACGATGTGTCGGTGGTGCTTCAATATTTGGCGCCACAGGGTAATGCGCCGGAGCGCTACCACGTGGAAGCAGGGATTCGCGATGTGAACCTGACGCGCGGCGGTGAGTTGAAGGAAACCGTTGCTCCCGTGCACGGACTGGTGCAGGCTTCGCTTGATTTGACGCGAGATGCGGCGACGCTGACG
>JANXQR010000428.1 GCA_025353435.1 Acidobacteriota bacterium
GTTCGCCCTTTCTCGAGGTATAAACACTCGTCTCGCCGTCGGTGAGGCGTATGTGCTTAACGGCGGCGTGGTCCCAACTCGCCGGGAGGTGGGGGTTGACGGTGATGGTTTTGGTGGTGGCGTCGATGCTGATGCCGAAGAGGCCGCGCAGGACTGGCGTTATGACCATGGCGCTGGACCAGAGCTGGTGGCTGGTGCTGCGGCCGAAGGGGACGTTGAAGTCGCCGCTCAACAGCTCGGTGACGGCGCCGAGGTCCTGGGCCTTGGTGAGGTTGGCATTCTCCATGAGCATCTGGTAGCCGGCTAACGGCTGATTGCCGCGATATTCGGCTAATGCGGCCCAGCCCGTGAAGAGCGGCCATACGCTGCCCTGGTGATAGCTCATGCCATCGTAGATCTTCTCTTCATTCGAGACATCGCGAAGGCCCCAGTCGGTGTTGAGGGTGTGGGCGGCGAATTGCTGCAGGCAGGCTTCGGGGTGCTGGAGGATCGAGCCGCTGCCGGTGGCCTGACTTGCTCCGGAGAGATTGGACCACCAGGCAAGCGCGGGGTAGACAGTGGTGGTGCGGTCAAGTGAACCGTCCTTGTTGCGGCTGAAGGCGTAGCAGTGTTTGTCGGTGTCGTAGAACTGCTCGTTGATGGTTTTGGCTACGGACTCGGCGCGTGACTTCGCGGCCTGTGACTTCGCGGGGTCGTGGAGCAGATCTTCAATCTGCGCCATGGCGGCGGAGGCTTGCTGGTCTAAGAGGGCGAGGTAGATCTCCTGGTGGGGCATGCCGCCGGGCCAGCTCTCGACCCAGCCGGTGCCTTGCTCGTTGGTGTAGATGCCGTTGCCGCCGTGGGCTGCGTCGGGGGAGTGGCTGGTCTCGAAGTCCCAGGCCTTCTCGATGGCCTCACGGTTGGCGGTGAGGAAGGCGGTGTCGCCGCTTGAGCGCACGTAATCGAGCGTGGCGAGAAGGAAGAGGGGCGTGGAGTCGGCTGCGGCGTACATGTAGGGGAAGGCGCGCCAGTCAATGGCGGCTGCGGTCTGCGAGTACTCGTGCATGATTTTGCCATCGTCACGCTGGCGGTGGATGAGGAATTCAAGCTCGGACTTGGCGAGGGCGAAGTCGCCGTAGCCGTTGACGGCGTAGAGGGTGTAGAGAGAGTCCCGGCCGAAGAACCAGCCGAAGCCGGGGCGGGCGGAGTCGCCGGAGGCGTAGTAGCCGGCGACGAGGGCGGTCTCGTCAAGAAAACAGAGGGTCCGCAAGTTCTTACCCGCAAGTTGTGAGGAGGCGCCCGCAATGTTCTTTTCCGCGCTTGTGATCTCGAATTCGGAGGAAGGTTCTGGGTGATCCGGGCACCAGGGCTTGGCTTTTAGCTGCTCGATGGAGACTACGGCCCACTGGAAGGCTTCGTTGAGGGACTTGTCGGGGGTGTCGATCGAAACAGAATTGGCGAGGAGCTTCTTGTAGGCGTCGGCGTGCGCTTGGTAAAGAGAGGCGAGGTTCTGATTGAGTTTTTCGAGCGTCGCACCGAGGGCATCGCCGTTGGCGGTGGCGGGGTTGGTGCCGATGGCCATGAGCAATGGATAGAGTCGGCCGTTGCCGGTGGCGGGATCGATGTGGAGCTTCAGTTCGACGGGATGGACCTGGGGGCGTTCCTGATAGGGGGCGAGGATGCCGGCGGTTGCGCCGGGGATGGTGAGGGCGGCGGCGAGGTCTGGGTAGTCGGAGTGGAGAACGTAATAGCCCGAAGACGCAAGGCCGGATTTGTCATTTTCGGCGCGGGAGTCGCCAGCCTGCATGGCCGGGTGGGGGATGACCCATTCCGCTCCGGGCACGCCTTCGTTGCGCATGGGCCACATGAACTCAAGGTTGGGGGTGAAGCGGAAGGTGAAGTCGGTGGGGTGGAGGCAGTCGAATTCAAAGAGGACGACGGGGCCGGTGCCTGGGGGTCCACTTTCGGGCGAGAACATGATTTGCCGGACAGTGAAGGCGATGTGGGAGTAGGTGATGATGGTGCGGTCCGGACGGACTTCGATCTGGGCCGCCTCCTGGTTGACGTCGATGGGGACGGTGTAGCCCTCGACGTTGGCCTCAATAGTGAGGTGGGAGAGGACCTTGACGGGGAGGAGCCAGGCCTCGAAAGCGCCGTCCTGCTGGCCGAGGAGGACGCCTTGCTCGCCGGCGACGGTGAAGGGCTTGAGAGGTTCCGAGTGGGCTCGGATGACGGGGCCGGTGGTGTCAAACGCGATGCGTGGGATGGGAGTGAACGCGGGTGGGTGCGCGGGGGCTTGGGCGGTGATTGCGGAATGGAGCGCAAGAAGCGCGGTAACAGTGAAGCAGGTAAAGCGGATGCTCTTTGGCATTGTGATGTCCTTCTCCACCCCACGGACGAAGACCTTTTCGCGGGGACCCCGGAATTCGACAGCGGCTCAAAGGGATCAGTCTACGGCATTGCGGGCGGCGACGGGCGAGTGGGAGAGGTTGGGGTCTTGAAGGCATCCCGCAACGGATGAAGGGGCTGTGGGAAGAGGACGAATTTGGCGCGGACGGCGGCGCTGGGTGTGTTTCCGCTGTCGTAAACGGCGCGGTCATTTGCCGTCGGCGTTGACGGGGGCGGACATGCCGGAGATGATTTGCCACTCGCTGGTGCGGGGGATGCGGCGCCAGGTGTGGATGACGCGCATGGTGCTGGTTGTAGGAGCGCCCTGCTTGTCGACCCACGTGGTGGTGGCGCGGTAAGTGGCGGTGGCGAGATCGCCGGTGAGCTGAATGGTGAGGCGCTCGAGGTCGCAGGACTTGAGGGACTCGCCGTTGTTGGTGTGGGCGGTGATCCAGTCAGTGATGTGAGGCTTGCGGACCGGCACAGGGCTGACGTAGGGCCAGCCGAGAAAGTTCTGGTCCCAGAGGGCGCGGTAGTGGGTGAGGTCGTTGGTTTGGACGAGGTGCCAATAGGACTGCTCCTGGGCCCAGACTTCGTCGGCCGCGGGAGAGTTCTGGGCAGGGAGGGTAGCTGGCAGAATGGCGGGAAGCAGAACGAGTGCGAGGGCTTGCAGAGGGAGTCTGGTCACTTGGTGTCTGGTCAAGATTTCTCCTGGGTGACAACTTTACCAGAGGAGATGACGGATCGTTCGAGGATGCAGTAAGACGAAGCGGGAAGTTAGTCGCGAGAGACTAAGTGGTGACAGGATTTTTTTTGAAGTTAGTGCATAAGTTGGCGAGTCAATTCGGACAAAAGCGAGTTAGAAACGAGAAAACTGCAACGTCAGCGGGGCACTTCGAGCACTTAGTTTGAGTTAGTTGAGAGGGTTGCACAATTTCTGGTGAAATCCACAGATTTACACATTTTTTGCACTTGCATCCACAGATCGCGCAGGAGCATAGTGCCGACAGTTGGTAGCTCAGTAGGGAATTGGAAGCGAACATTTCCTGCCACGCAGGAAGATAAGCGATCCGATTGAGAGCGGAAAATCGCCGGTGGCGCAAGCCGCAGGAATGAAGATTCGAAGGACATCGGAAGACTCATCCTCCGCACGGCGGGACGATGCAAAGTTCAGGTAAGCAGGGAATCGTATCCACGCGGGCAGCGCCGGGGCAATGAGTTGAGAGCAGGGAGAGCATGAACGGCTTGCCGGGCATGCAGGAACTGAAAGAGATTCAAAGCCGAAGCGCAGGTCAGTGAGGAGACGCAAGACTCAGGGGACGCCGGAAAGCGCACATGGTCGCGGCCGCGATGAGTGCGAGTTCAGGGAGAAGCTGAGAGGAGCGAATCCAGCCGGGCGGGAGACGCCGCTTTGGAAGAATGCCGGATCAGCGCCGCAATGCGAGGCTCAGGCAAACGGAAGAAGCGAAGTCAGAAAGTCAGGCAGGAGATAGGGCGTTTCATCAGAACGAGGCAGACTGCAAGCAACTCCGGTTGCGGGCAGAACACTAAGGGAAGATGAGAAGGCCAGTCACCCGTTGAACGAGAGCCAAGCGTTCAATCGCGGCGCAGGATTGGTCGGCGGTTCGCCGTCGATAGATCAGGCAACACGGTTGGAAGGTTGGCGAGTAATTCAGCAGGAGGACGAGACCCAGGCGAGGTTGAAGATTCATCGTCGAGTCATTGCCGGATGGTGTTTGGATCCGAAGAGCTAACGGGCACCCGAGAGAGGGCCAGAGACCGCAAGGTTTCTGGCCCTCTCGAATTTTGGGGACATTGGTTTAGTGAATAGCCTCTGCGCCGGGGCCTTGGCCAGGGCGATTCTTGCTGAGCATGAAGGCGAGAAGCACGAGGCCGACCGACATCCATGAGAGCTCGGTGTAGACGTCCTGATAGGCCTGCATCTGGGCCTGCTGATTGAGCTGATTGTAGAGTGAAGCGATGGCCCTGCCGCCACCGTTGGGGCCGCCGAAGTTGCCGCCGAGAAAACCGCCCAACGCGCGCAGGTGGGAATCGTACCCCGGGGAACCAGGTTGCATGTCGGACTGCAAATGCTGTTGGTGCCACATGGCGCGGCTGGTAACTTGCGCGTTGGTGAGAGCGATGAGCACGCTGCCGCCAATGTTTCGCGCGAAGTTAATGAGGCCTGCGACCTGGTTGCTTTCTTCCTTGGGCATGCCGACGTATGCGGCGTTGGTGATGGAGATGAAGCAAAAGGGCAAGGGCAGCATCTGGATGACGCGCAGCCAGGATGCTTGAGAGAAGCTCATCTGCAGGGTAGTGACGCTGGCGGCGTATCGGAAGGTCAAGGTGAACATGATGAATCCGAGGACGGCTAGGGTTCTTGCGGAGACTTTTCCGGTGGCAAATCCCGCAAGCGGCATGACAACGACGAGCGCGAAACCTCCGGCGGTGAGGGCCATTCCGGCGTTGAGGGCAGTGTAGCCGAGCAAGGTTTGCATGAACTGGGGCTGGAGCACGGTACTGGCATTGAGCACGCCGCCCACCAGCATCATGAGGAAACAGCAGATGGCGAAGTTTTTATAGCGGAAGAGGCGCAGGTTCATGATCGGCTTTTTGGCGTTCAGCTCCCAAAAGACGAGGGCAGCCATGCCGCCAATGAAGAGGAATGCGAAGAAACGGATGAAGCCGGAGGAGAACCAGTCGTTTTCCTCGCCTTTGTCGAGCATAATTTGCAGGCCGCCCATGGCAATGGTGAGGAAGCTGAGGCCGAGGTAGTCCATGTTTTTGAGGAGCTTGCGGTCGGGCTTGATCCACGGAGGATCTTCGACGAGGCGGGTGACGAGGAAGAAGGCGAGCATGCCCACGGGGATGTTGATGAAGAAGATCCAGCGCCAGGAGAAGTTGTCGGTGATCCAGCCGCCTAGGGTGGGTCCGATGGAAGGCGCGAGCACGGCGACGAGGCCGTAGAGTGCAAAGGCCTGGCCGCGCTTGTGGGGCTCGAAGGAGTCCGCCATGATGGCCTGGGCCATGGGCTGGAGACCACCGCCGCCGGCGCCCTGCATGACGCGAAAAACAAGCAGCATGGGCAGGCTGAGGGCGGCGCCGCAGAGGAAGCTCGAGATGGTGAAAATCACGATACAGAAGAGGAAGAAATTCCTGCGGCCCATGACGTTTGAGGCCCAGGCCCCGAGCGGGAGCACGATGGCGTTCGATACCAGGTAGCTGGTGAGCACCCACGTCCCCTGATCGGTGCTGGCCCCGAGATTGCCTGCGATGTGAGGCAGAGCAACGTTGGCGATGGAGGTGTCGAGAACCTCCATAAATGCAGCAAGGGCCACTGTGGCTGCGATGAGCCAGGGGTTGGTCCGGGGAACCCATTTCACCGTGACGGATGCGCCAGTGGGAGAGGCAGTTGCCGGCGGACTGGATTGTGTTTCTGGCAAGAGAGTCTCCGTACGGTGGATTGTATCGACGAAAGCAAGGGTGTTTTGTCTTTGCTGATGGGGATGCTGCGGCCTGATGCCTGGGGGCGTGAATCCCCGCTCTCGGATTTAGATTCAGAACCGGAGAGTTGGGTTCAACCGGGTTTACTGGTTTTTGGTCGCGGGTTGCGCTTTGCGGTGCTTATGAACTTATGTCCTTCGTAAATTTTGGCACCGATTCCGCGGCGGAAATGCTGGCAGCTTGACCGGAGGGAAGGTTTCTTCGGCAGGCTTCGACGGACAGCATTAGCCGTTCGTTTCCTGAGACGGTCGAAACTTTGCCAACAACCATCCGCGCACGTGCCGGAGCATGTAGCGTCTCTTTTGCATGCGCGAAGTCGGGTCGGGCTGGAATAGATTGGTGGCATGGATGTCTCGCCAGCCCATCTTCTTCGCCGCCAATAAATTAAACAGATCGTCGGCGTTCATCCATTGGCCCGCAATGTCCTCACCGAATGGGCCGGCAGATTGAGGGGGGAATGAATAAGACTCGTGGCGGCCATTCACTGAAATAGTGTGATCCCCATACATCTTTGCGACGGTCGCGCCTTCCACGAGCTTGAATGCGGAGTATTCGCCCATTGCTGCGAGTAACGCCAGGACCCGGATGCTTGTCGATTCGGCAGAGATGAGCGGAGGTCTGATCTGGTTCCGAAAAAGCTCTTTTAGAATCACTTCGTCATGGCCTTCAATGTCGATTTTGATGTAGTAAGGGGCACCATGATTGCGCACTATTTCCATGACAGACTTCGAAGGCAACAAGACTCTGTTGAAATCCCCGATCACACTGTCATCGGGTCGTGGGAGCTGGCTCAAAACGTGATGGCGCTTATGAAGATAGAAATACACTTCCTGGTTGTCACCCTCGCCGACCAGGACGCAGTTTTCGACACACAGCTTACCCGCTTGTATTGCAGTTGAAAATCTTTCCTCTAACTGTCCGCAGAGCGATGGATTTGCCTCGACCGCAACTACGAGGTCGGCCTTTTTCAGATAGTAGGGAATATTGCTTCCATTGTTGGCACCAAAGTCATAAATGATCTTCTTCGATGAGGTCATTGCTGATCATCCCCGGTACTATCCAGCCGATAGGTATCCATTCACAAACTCTCAACGCAACCAGAAGTGACTTTATCATTTTGCGCTTCAGGAAGTTATCGAGCGAGGGATCGCGTTGGGAGTTCGCCAGAATACCAACGCGATGGCGAGGGCAATGCCCTGCATGGCGAGGATGAAGGCCACGCAGGCGGGCCATTTTCCGAGCGCCCAGAACAAACCGGGGACGCTGCCGGCAGCGGTGCCTCCCAGGTAGTAAAACGTGAGATAGAGCCCAGCGGCGGTGACTCGCGCGGCGGGAGGAGCGGCCACGCGGAGGTGACTCTGGGAGGCGGTCTGGGCGACGAAGACTCCTGAAGACAGGAGAGTGAGTCCGAGGATCACGAGGTGAATCGACGGCGCCAGGGTGAGCAGGACGCCGAACATGGAAAAGACGATGGCGCCGGCGACACCGGCACGCACGCCAACGCGGGTGATGACAAAGCCCGCGGCTGGCGTGACCACAAGTCCGGCCAGATACACGACGAACAGCGAACTGAGAGCGGCGGTGGAGAGCGAAAACGGCGGAGCGCTGAGGTGGAAGGTGATCCAGGTGAATACGGCGACGAGCGAGAAAAGCACGTTGAAGCCGACGGCGAAGGTGGCGACAAGCCGGCGGTTCCGAAACAACTCCTGGACCTGATTGGCGAAATTCCGAAAATTGCGGGATACGGGGGGTGACGGACGCGGACGCCCGCTGCCCTTCGGAAGCCATGTAGCCACGGCGGCGGCTCCCATCAGTGAGAAGGCGCCGATGGTGAGGAAGCTGACGCGCCAGTTGAAGGCATCTGCGAGGATGCCGCTGGTGAGCCGGCCGATGAAGCCTCCGAGTGCGGTGCCGCTGACATAAATGCTCATGACCAGGGCCATGCGCTCCGGAGGCCATTCTTCCCCGATGTAGGTGACGACGACGGCATAGATTCCGGGCAGGGTAATGCCCTGCAGAAATCGCCAGAAGATGAGCTGGCCGATGGTGTGAGCGGTGGCGGCTATGAGAGTGGGAATGGTGACGCCGAACAGCGAGGCAACGATTACGCTCTTGCGAGGCAGTCGTTCCGTGAGTGCTCCAAAGATGGGCGCGGAGAGGGCGACACCTAGAGTGGCGGCTGAAACGGTCAGGCTGACGATGGTTTTGGAGGCGTGGAATACGGTTTCAAGCAATGGGAGCAATGGTTGCGTGGAGTAAAGGCCGAGAAACGCGCAGACGCCGCACAGCGCCACCGCGGCGACAGCCCAATGGCTGGGGACGGGGCGTGCATTGGATTCAGGTTGCAATGATCAGGATAGCGGAGGGTGCCAGTGGAGGCGGTGCCATGCGGGATTTCTTGTAAGGAAGGATGCGACGGGGGTTTCAGATCCGGCTGAATTCCTCGTTCTGACTTTTGCGAGTCAACGGCTGCACGCGGGGGGAGCAAGGAGGTGCATAGGCTGTGCGTCGCGGGCGTAGGGGCTGCATTCCCCATCCCATGGAAAATGGCCGCGGTGATCGCTCCAAACGCATTGCAGCATGGGGAATGGGTCACTCTCGTAGAACCAGAGGGCGTAGGCGACGTGTTCGCGGTAGTACTTGTGGTCGACTTCCTTGAAGCAGCACAGATAGGGGTAGTTGAGGATGCCCTGGTAGTTGCGACCGGTCTCGAAGTGCATCCCGCCGCGGATTTCACGGCCGATCGCATTGACCACGCTCATACTGGTTTTGAGAGGTAGGCCGAAGAGGATCACCTCGGGATGCTCCATAGTGTGAAAGAACCCGATGGAGT
>JANXQR010000395.1 GCA_025353435.1 Acidobacteriota bacterium
ATGAGGTTCTCCGTCGTCTCGAAGTTGATGCTCTCTTCTGGACAAGGCCGTAGAGTGGCGAGACTCGGCATCTGTATTGTCTTAAAGCAGTCGGCCTTGCCCGGCCAGTTCATGCCGTAGCGTTCCTTGCCGATATCCACGGATTCTCCGAGCGCGAGCTTCAACCGGTCGATGTCAATCTTGTCGCCCTCTGTGCGGATTTCTGGAAAGAGGCGCAGTAATTCCTGCCGCTTGTCTTCAGCGATGTCGCGAGAGCGGAGATCGAGCTTTTCGGGCTGGTCCATCATGATCTTGTTCCTCTGATTCCTTGCCTACTCGCGTTATCGCGCACGGAAATAACGCCGTTTTGGGTCCTGGGGGCTAGTGCCGACCTCATGCACCTGCCCCCGTTCCACGAGTTTGATCAGACGGGTGCGGGTGGCGCGAGGGGTGCGACGGATCACGGCAGCGATGTCCTGGGTCGAGAGGCCATTGCCGCCGGCTAGGGCGTCCAAAATGGCCTGGTCTATCGTGTCGACCACAGGGCTGCCTGTGCGCACCGTGTGCAGGGTCACACGAAATCGGGTACCGATTTCCTCTAGTATGGGGGCTGCCAGCCCTGCGTCGAGGCAGGCCGCCGTCATGCGCTGAATACCACTGCCCCACTGTTCGATCAGTCCAAGTTCATGGAACACGCGGCCCATGACGCGGTTTCTGAGCTTGGAGATGCCCTGACGCAGATCGTCTACCGTCAGGCCGAACGGCAGCAGCCCAGGATTTTCCACTTCAAGCCGGTCGTTGAAGATGGATACCCGGATCGGGGCGCCACGCTGGGCATAATCCGCATGCACCACGGCGTTGATGACCGCCTCGCGCACGGCCGCGGGCGGCAGATTCCAGTGTTCTTTTCGACGCACGGCGCCAATCTCCGCGCCGTGCAAGGCGTGTTTTTGGACGAAGGCGATCGCCTCTTCGACGGCTTGTGCCGGATAGCCCCTGATGGCCGCGCTATCGGTAATGTGGGTTTTGTCGGTGCCGCGAAAACGTCCGGCCTGAATCCAGGCATCGGGCAAGTAGCGCTCCCGCTCCTTGCCGAAAAGCACCATCCCGCCGACGGTAGGCACCGTACGTCCCTGGTGCTTCACGACCAGCCGCAACGTCTCCAAATCCGATCGCTTGAGCTTGCGCACCGGTGCGAACGACTCGGAAGCGGCTCGGAAGTCGAGGACTTCAGAGTCGAGATCCGGCATCGCCTGTTCGTCATAGGCTTCGCCGCGAGCGAAGCGCCGCAGTTCTTCGGTCAGCTCCCGGTCGGCGCGACGATTGGTGGAGCCGACCCGCACATAAACGCCGCGTTCCAACCCGGCGTTCTTGATGTAATGTGGCCGAGTCGCGCTGGGGTACACCTGTAGGGCCAACACATGGGTGCGCCGCCACGGCAAGATTTCCAGCTCCGGGACCAGACGAGGGAAGATGCTGTCGCTGATCAGACTGGTCAGGCGCTCTTCCACGTCCAGCGGCTCACGTACGCCCCGCACGTGACGGGTCACGTCTTCCACACCGATCAACAGGATGCCGCCCGCCGTGTTGGCGAACGCCACGATGGCTCGCAACACCCCATCCGGAGAGGACAGATCGCGCTTGAACTCCAGCGTCTTGCCTTCAGGGCGCTTGAGGACATCCAGAAGATTCATTGCTCGGAACTATACTCTGAAGCACGTCAGGCGGTAAAGCTTCCGAGTCGGCATTCGGAGTGACGCCTCCTCCAGGCCGACATGCCTGAGCTCACACCACCTCCCAACGCAGGGTGAAGAGCGCGGCCTGCTCGACGGTCTGTTCAAGCCGCCGGCTGATCTCGAGTCCACGCCTGATTCCACCGCGCCCAACACCTCGTCGCTTGCCCCGAACACTCCATTTGAAGAGGCGGAATTTCTGGTCCAAGAGCTGATACACCCTCAGATCGGCGGCGTTGCTCCGATTGAGAAAGTTGACCACCACTACGTCGAACTTCTGGCCGTAGCGATGGCAGCGTCCGATGCGCTGCTCCATTCGCTGGGGGTTCCACGGTAGGTCGTAGTTCACCACCAGATTGCAGAATTGGAGATTTATGCCCTCCGCAGCGGCCTCGGTGGCAATCATGATCGCCGCCTCGTCACGGAAATAGTCCACTAGCGCCGCCCGCATGTCCGCGCTGGGCGAGCCGCTGATA
>JANXQR010000460.1 GCA_025353435.1 Acidobacteriota bacterium
GCTCAACGCAATTTCTGGATCGGTATTTGAGGCGAGGTTTGCTATGAGAAATTTGAGAGTGCTGCTGGTTGTCTCCGTCGTCACTTTGGCGCAATCCACGCTGGTCAATGCTCAGCCGGACCTTGCTGCGTTGCGTACCGCTTGCGCAGAGGACGCACAAAAGCTGTGCGCGGGAGTGCAACAGGGCGGGGGCCGTGTGGTGGCCTGTCTGAAGGAACATAAGGACTCGCTGTCTGATGGGTGCAAGCGTGCCGCGGGATTGCCTGTGACCCCAAGTCTTGCGCCGAGCGCTCCTGTTACCCCACCTGCTTCCGGACCCAATGGCTCTGGCGCAGGGGCCAATGCCCCGGCTGCGACGTCGCCCTCCACTGCTGCGTCGAGCACTTCGGCCTCCCCGGCTAATCCGGCCCCCTCCGCTTCAGCCGCTGCCGGAGAAAAGCTTGTGGAACGCGCCATCATAGATACAGAGCATCAGGGGATGCGCGTGGCAACGATGCATGTGCCCGAAAAGTGGCATTTCGAGAGCAAGATCGAGTGGCACTATAACTGGATTGAGAACCCGATTTCCTATTCGGCACATGCGGAGAATCCCGACAACGCAGAGGCTTATTTCCAATACCCGCTGTTGCGGTTGGAGTCCACCGAAGTTGCTCCCCAATTGAGGCAATACAACCGGGGCAAGCAATCCAAGCCAGGTGACCGCATGCCCCTTGGAGCCATTTACTGCCCACCGATGCCTCCGATTCAGACTTTGGCGATGTTCATCAAGAAGGTTCGCGCTGATGTCGCCAATCTCAAATGGATTGGGCAGCAGGACCTGCCGGATCTGGCAAAGGTGCTGAAACTACCCCCATGGCCCAACCAGCATGGCGTTGCCATCAAGATCGGCTACGACTTGAATGGCCAACCCGTTGAGGAGGCTTTTTTTGGCGTTTACTACATCGCCAAAGTCGGCAACGACGCTGCGAACGTGGGTCAACTGAGTGTTGGCGCAGGCACTGTGCAACAGACCAACTGGGGGTTCCAGGGACTGCAAAGCATGCGCGCGCCGGCCGGCACGCTGGATAAACGCATGCCGATGTTTTGTGTCATGGCCAAGTCGATGTACCTCAATCCGGAGTGGGTCCGGCTCTCCAAAGCGATCAACGACAAGTTGCTGGCCGACTTCAACCAAAAGCTAAAGCAGGGCGACGATCAACTCCGCGCGGCACAGGCGATTATGGAACAGACGATGAAGCAGCAGGCGGCGTTCCAGGCGAACTTCGACAAGCAGGAAGAAGCCTTCCGCAACAGCCCCGGTGTTAATGATGATTTTCTGCGCGATCACGATGGCGGCGGACGCGACGGCGGCGCCCGCAGCGCCTCCGACCATTGGAGCGATTTGATCCGCGGCGTCGACACAGTCAACGATCCCAGCACCGGCGGTACGACGCAGCTTTCGAACCTGGGCCAGTATCACTTTACCGACGGCTTCGGCAATTACCGCACGACGGATAATCCCAATTACACGCCGGAACAGGCAGGTGAAGTGGGAAGCTGGACTCTGATGTCTGCTGCGCCTTAATTGCTCTGAAGCAGAGACCGCGAGGCAGGTACCTAAGCCCCACAGACCCTGGTACTACCGCTCCGCAACCTGATCCAATAGATCGAAAAACTCGGGAAAACTGATGGCTGCTGATTCGGCGCCCTGGATCAGCGTCTCGCCCTCGGCCCGCAATGCAGCCACACTGAAGGCCATGGCAATGCGATGATCGCCGCCTGAGTCAATTGTGGCTCCGTGCAGGGTCTGGCCGCCGGGCACATCGAGGCCATCTTCGAATTCCTCCACCTCGGCACCCATGGCACGCAGATTTTTCGCGACCAGAGCGATGCGATCGGACTCTTTCACGCGCAGTTCTTTGGCGTCACGGATACGAATGCCGCCGCTGGTGTAGGGAGCAATCGCCGCCAACACCGGCAACTCATCAATGAGCTGCGCGGCCAATGCGCCGGTAATTGCAGTGGAGCGCATGCCACCTGTGGGACCGGTCACCTGTACGGTTCCGACCAGTTCTGCATTCTTCTCTTCGAGATTCAACACGCTGATGTGCGCGCCCAGCGCGGTCAACACATCAAGGAGAGCTGCGCGCGTTGGGTTAAGGCCTAGCCAATCGAGCACCAGTCCCGAGTTCGGAAACAGCGCCGCGGCACAAAGGAAGAACGCCGCTGACGAGAGGTCGCCGGGCACGGCCGCGTTGATAGCGTGAAGTGTCTGCTGCCCTTGGATGGAAACGGAGCCGAGCGTGCGTTCGAGTTCCGCGCCAAACGCCCGCAATGCCAACTCGCTGTGATCTCGGGTACGCACCGATTCGTGCACCGTGGTCTTGCCCTGCGTCTGCAGGCCTGCAAGCAGAATGCAGGTCTTTACCTGGGCGCTGGGAACCGGTGTGGAGAAATCGATCGACTGCAACGGAGTTCCCTCGATCACAATTGGCGCGTGGCCTTCAGTAAGTGCGAGGCGTGCTCCCATCTCCGCGAGCGGCTTGCGGATACGTTCCATGGGCCGACGCGAGAGCGACTCATCGCCAATCAGCGTGAACGTCCCCGCTTGCGGGGCCAGCAGCCCTGAGATCATGCGCATGGTCGATCCCGAGTTGCCGCAATCAAGCGCCTCGGCTGACGGGGTCACGCGTCCACCCATGCCGGTCACTTCGATGGTGCCGTCGCTAAGCTTGTTGACCGTAGCGCCCAGGGCTTGCATGCACTTGAGGGTGGATGCGCAGTCCGCGCCCGTCGAGAAATTCGTGAATCGCGATGTGCCCTCAGCAAATGCGGCCAGCATTCCGTAACGGTGGCTGATGGATTTGTCGCCAGGCAGCCGCAGGGCTCCAATCACATTGCGGGCCGGCTTGATAATGCGTTCTTCAATGGCGCTGTGCAAGAAAACTCCGGGAAGACGGGAATAAATAAAGTCTACCAAGTGACGAGCCCTTGGTCCCTGCTTCACCGCACTTTGAGCACAATGATCGTTTCATCATCAAACCGGTCGTGGCCATCCTGGAAGCGGCTTACGTCGGCTAGAATGGCCTCACCGATCTCCGCAGCCGACGACTCACGGTGGCAGCAAAGCATGTTCGCGAGACGTTCGTCGCCGTACATTTCGTCCTGAGCATTTTCCGCATCGAGAATGCCGTCAGAGACAAATACCACGGCATCGCCGGGCTGCGTCTCGACACGGAATTCGTCGTATGCGGCATCAGGAAACATACCGAGAGGAAAACCCTCAGCGCGAATGACCGTTGATATTCCGTTTCGGCACAGAATTGGCTGCACAGCACCAGAATTGGCGACTTGCAGCACGCGGGTGTCATCGTTCCAAAGCGCGAAGAGCATGGTGACGTATTGCGAGTCGAGCTTTCGCTCCTGCAGCGCATCGTTCAATTGGGCCAGCATTTGCGGTGGCTGCAGCCGCTGAATCGCAGCGGAGCGCATGATGCCGCTCACCAGCGCAGCAAACAGCGCAGCTGGAGCCGCTTTGCCGCTCACATCGCCCAATACGATCGCGCTTTGGTCTTTCCCATACTCGAGGAAATCGTAAAGATCTCCGCCGATGGTGCGAGCCGGCAGGAATCGCACCGCCATCTCCGCGTTGGCATGCTGTGGAGGATCAGTCGGCAAGAGGCGCAGTTGTACCTCGCGCGCCATGGCGATGTCCTTCTCAAGCTGGCGCTCCTGGCGGCGCACGGCCTGGTAGAGCCGCGCATTCTCAATGGCGATTGCAATCTGCGCAGCCAGCGTGGTGAGCATGCGCTCATGCTCTTCGTTGAAATAGCCGGCTCTGGTGTGCTCCAAATCGAGCACCCCGATCACGCGTCCCTTGTAGAACAAAGGCACAATCAGCTCAGAACGTGTCTCAGGGTTCATTTCGAGGTAGCGGGAATCTTTCTGGACATCCGGCACGTTGACCACTCGCCACTCGCGTACGGACGCGCCCACCAGCCCACTCGTGATGGGAATCCGGCGCCGCGGAGCATGCGTGTACCCAAAGCGCCACGCATAACGCGTGACAAGAAGTTCACCCTTCTCGTCGAGCAGCATGACGGTGAACATCTGATAGTCGATGAGGCGGCGCAAGAGCTGGCCAACGCGTTCAAGCAGAGGGTCGAGGTCGAGAATCGAAGTCAGCTCAACGGCGATTTCATTGAGCACGGTGAGGGTGCGCGCCTGGCGCGAGACGCGGCTGTAAAGGCGCGCGTTTTCAATGGCCTGGGCGATGCGCGAAGCTGTCAAAGAAAGCAGGTGCAGGTGTTCGGGACGGAAATAATCGATCTGTTCGCTTTCGATGTCCATGACGCCGATCAGCCGGTTCTTTGCGATCAAGGGAACCGCCAACTCAGATCGCACGTCGGGGTTCACGGCAATGTAGGATGGCTCCGAGCGCACATCGTTCAGCAGCATGGGCATTCGGGTAAGCGCCACTTGACCCACCACGCCTTTGCCCATGGGGAAGTGCATGCGCTCCACTTCCGGTGTGTGCCCGATCTGGAAGCGCATGCGCAGATCCTGTGTGCGGTCATTCAGCAGAAGGATGGCGAAGATGCGGTAGTGAATGATGGCCCGCACCAGTTCCGAGGTGCGGTTGAGCAATGTCTGCAGATCGAGAGTGGTATTGAGCGCGTCAGAGAGCTGCACCAAGTATGCGAGGTCGGCCGGCTCCACGCGCACATTCAGCGGATCGAGAAGCGAACCGGCGGCGGGCCGGTAGTCGCCTTCAAACTCGGGCTCGGGATTCGAGGGTGGGCGCGAAGAGGGCATGGGGATCGAATGGAAATGATAGCGTACGCAGGGGGAATGAGGCAGGGAACACATGTCGGTGAAAAAGTGAAGGAGTGAAGTAGGGAACAGCTTGACCGCAAACCGCTGCAGGCAGGCGCGGTCTTTCTGACCCCTGATCTAGGATCCCCGAACCCCTGTTTTCAGTCCGCTCCCAGCTCCCGCACAATTGCCACGCTTGCGGAGGCACCGAGGCGGTTGGCGCCGGCTTCAAGCATGGTTCGCGCGTCACTCAGGGTGCGAATTCCGCCCGACGCCTTGACGCCACAGCGGCCGCCGGCCACGCCCCGCAGTAGGGCCACGTCCGGGGCTGTCGCACCGCCGATGGAGAAGCCGGTCGAAGTCTTGAGGAAGTCGGCCCCTGAATGGATCGCAATCTCAGCGCCTCGGAGTTTCTCCTCCACGTTCAGCAGGCATGTCTCGAGGATCACTTTGAGAATCGCGCCATGATCGTGGGCCATGGAAGCAGCGGCTCGGATAGTGTTCTCGACCGCTTGATGGCTGCCGCTCTTGAGCAGTCCGACTGGAATAACCATGTCCAGTTCGCGCGCGCCCAGGCAGGTGAGTGCCGCCGCTTCCTGGCGCAGGGTGGAGGGCAGCGAGGCGCCCAGCGGAAATCCGATTACGACGCCAACTGGAACTCCGGTGCCGGAGAGCAATCCGACCGCAGTGGACGCCCATACAGGGTTAACCATGGCGCACGCGAATCGGTAGCGGATCGCTTCGTCGCACAGGTTCTCCACCTGCTCCCGCGTTGCGTCCGGTTTCAACAGTGTGTGGTCGATTACGGCCGCCAGGTTATGCCAGCTCGACAGCGTTTGCGATGCGAAAGCTGCAGAGTCAAAACTGCCGTGGTCAAAGTCGATATCCGAATCCGGAATCGGGGTAATTGTTGCCATTTTCATGCTCCTTTTCCTGAACGCTCTTCCGGCGCTCTTCTTTGCTGGTCCCGGGGAATGAGTATAGTGCTTTCCTTGCTAAGGAACCAAGTGGTCGCGGCTGATTTATTCGACGACAAATGGGCTGAATCGGATTCCTGCGCCCGCATTGATATTGGGAAAAATGTTGGCCTAACTATTGAAAGTGACCGCTTACTCAATGTCCATGCGGACGATAAGCCCATTTTCAATCCTATAAGCGTGCTGTACGGTGGTATCCAACAGGAGTTTACCGTCGCGATCCCGGACTAGCTGATGAACCTCAACGACCCATCTGCCAGTTTCGTCTTCACGAATATTTAGCGGTTCCACATTCGGGTCGAGAATTTGCCACTGCTGGGTCCAATATTCGCGCACTCCTTCTACCCCAAAGACGAATCCGCCTTCCATTCCGTTCGGCCACACCACATCAGGGTGCATGCGGGCCAGCACGGCGTCCAACGCACGCGCGTTAAATTCGCGATAGGCGCCAAGCAGCAGTTCGCGGGCTTCTTGCAACGGGCGTCTCCGAGCGGCGGCTATTCGGGATGATCGGGAGTCATCAGGCAGATGTCGGGAAGATTGCGGTAACGCTCGGCGTAGTCCATGCCGTAACCGATGACGAACAGGTTTGGGATCGAAAAGCCCACGTAATCCGCATCGATTTTTTCAATGCGGCGAGATGGCTTGTCGAGCAGGGCAGCGATGCGCAGTGACTTGGGGTGATGTTGCAGGATGATTTTGCGAAGGTAGGAAAGCGTCAGGCCTGTATCGAGAATGTCCTCGACAATCAGCACATTTTTGCCTTCGACCGGCTCGTCCAGATCCTTGATCAGCTTCACAGCGCCTGACGAGCGCTGGCCTTTCCCGTAGCTCGACACCGCCACAAAATCAAATGTGGCGTCCACCTCTACCGCCCGTGCGAGATCGGCAAGGAACGGCGCGGCGCCCTTGAGCACGCCCACCATTACGAGCTTCTCCCCGTTGAGGTCGCGGGTAATGTCAGCGCCCATTTCAGCAACTCGATCGGCAATCTGGTGACGCGTGTAGAGAACCTGAAGCCCCTGACGAATGAGAGTGGCCATGACTCAGTATCGCCTGAAGGCGGGGTAGGGAAGCAAGCGTGCTTGTGAAAAATCCGGCTCCGAGCGAAGAATCGATGGCCGCTGAGCCCCGTCTATACTCAAAGAGATGTTGCCGTATATTCCAATTCCGTTCTGGCCGCACAATATCCCTACTTTTGGGCTGATGTTGTGGCTGGCTGCCGTGGTCGGCGCTGTTGTGATGGACCGCAACTACCGCCGTGCGAAGCTTTCTGCGGACGCCGTCGGGATCGTAGCGATTACGGTGGTTGCAGGAATTGTCGGCGCCAAGCTTTGGCACGTCCTTGACACGCCTTCCGAGTTCCACGAACAAGGTTGGCAGGTTCTGTGGGATACGGGCGGGTTTGCGTGGTTCGGCGGGCTTGTGGCGGGCATTTCTGCCCTCGTGATTCAGGGAGTCATGGCAAGGATTGGTGGCCTTCGAGCGCTGGATCTAGCGGCCCCGGCTGCGGCCTTCGGCTACGGAATCGGCCGCATTGGTTGTTTCCTGTCCGGTGACGGCTGCTACGGCAAAGAGACCAACCTCCCGTGGGGCATGAGCTTTCCCAAGGGCATCCAGCCCATCTACGACCGGGTTCATCCCACCCCCCTGTACGAGCTCGGCGGCGCCTTGTTGATCGGCGCCTGGTTGTGGTTCAGAGGGGGGAAGTCCCGGCCTACTGGAAGCATCCTGGGCGAATATCTGATGCTGACGGGATTAGCCCGCTTCTCCGTAGAATTTCTACGGCGCAATCCTCATGTCCTGTGGGGTTTGTCCAACGCGCAGTTGGCCAGCATGGGTTCAGTTGTGGTTGGCGCGGGTCTGCTGCTGTGGACTTCAACGCGCCGCTCGGAAAGCGTGGACGAGAGCTCGATGGCGGTTGAGAAGCCGGCGTAGGGCAGGTGTCAGGCTGCTCGCCAGGGATTTGCGAGCTCGATGCCGCAATGTTCGAAATCGCGGGTGTTTCGGGTAGCAAGCGTTGCTTTGTGCGCCAGGGCGATGGCCGCGATTTGCGCGTCCAGTGGGCTGATTGGACGGCCGATGCGTTGGCGGGCCGTCAGAATCTGTCCGTAGCAGCGAGCGGAATCCAGGTCGAAGCTGAAAATCTGACCCGAGAAATCTTCGGCGATCATGCCGTCAATCGCCTCTCGCAGGGCTCGTTGTTTCCGTCCTGACGGCATCGACTCAATGCCTGACAGAAGCTCAGCAATCACGACCGACGATGTCCAGCATTCCTCTCGAGGTATGCCCTTAAGCCATAGAGAGACTCCAGGTTCGGGGCGCAATTTCATCAGTTCGGAAATTACGTTGGTGTCGAGCAGGATCATCAATCGAACTTGGGGATCGGGCGCGACGAACGACGCCGCGGCGGAATGTTAAGTTCAATGCCACCCAGAGCGGCGAAGCGTCTACGAATTGCGGTTCCCAGATCTTCATCGAGTGCAGAAGGAGCTTCTTCTTCGACTGATCTTGCAAGCAATTCTCTGGCTTCGGCTTCCATGGAGCGGCGATTCAGGGCCGCGCGCACCTGGAGCTTGTGCTTGACCTTGTCATCGAGATTGCGAATGGTAATCGTCCCCATGGAACAAGATTAACACGAGTTGCTAGCAATGACAGCAATGCTTAACCATTATGCATGGGCGCAAGTTGCTTCGATCCGGGTCTACTTTGATCGGCGCGCAGCATCAAAACCTCTTGAACGGGGCGAAGGGAGTTATTTCAGGGTTGGCTACCTCGGACGCACCAAATTCGGAGACCCTTTGCGTTTGCCCAACGCTCCATGTTTCATTTAATGTAAGAAGCAAATTTCCATCATCGTTTGGGGAAGTCTCATGCCCAGGATCAGAGAGTTGAGTTTCCTGTTTATTACCTCGCTCGCGGTTTTCCTCAAGGTATATGCGCAAAGAGACTCCTCACCGCACAAGGCCCAGTTCGTCACCGTCGAGAAAGGCGTCCAGCTTGAAGTGCTTGATTGGGGAGGACTCGGGAAACCGATCATCTTCCTGGCTGGTTCCGGAGACACCGCGCATGCATTCGATAATTTTGCTCCAAAGTTTAACGACCAGCACCACGTCTACGCAATAACGCGCAAGGGCTTTGGTGTGTCCAGCAAGCCTGAGCCTGCAAACGGGAACTATTCGGCGGATCGTCTGGGAGATGATGTCCTTGCCGTCATCCAATCACTCCGGATCGAGCGTCCGGTTCTCGTGGGACATTCGATTGCCGGTGAGGAGCTAAGCTCAATCGGTAGTCGCTTTCCGAATAAGGTGTCCAGTCTAATCTATCTTGATGCTATCGCGAGTTGGTCCTTCTATGATCCGGCGCACCCGCAAGCAGAGATCGAGATGAATGGCATTAAGAAACGCATCGAAGAGATCGAGGGGGGTGGAGTCGATGAGCAGGAAAAGTTACGTAAACTTGAAGTCGCAATTGCGGCGTTCGAGACCGTTCTTCACCAAAACAATGAAGATGTGAAGTCGATGCCTCCATTGCCGCCACGCCCACCAATAGGGGCTGCGATGAACTTCGGTGTGGAGAAGTACACAACCATCCCTGTTCCGGTGTTGGCAATCGTTGCCTGCCCTCACGATTGGAGCCACTTCTTTCCGAATGATCCGGAACGCCGAGCAGCGCGACTTGCAGCGGATACAGCTGCCTGTTCGCAACGAGCGGAAGCTTTTGCACGCGGAGTTCCAACCGCACGAGTCGTGCGGATTCCGAACGCTGATCATTACGTCTACCGCTCAAACGAACCGCAGGTCATCGAGGAGCTGAACAAGTTCCTCGCTACCCTCCAGTAGCGGCATCAAGGTCGCCAATTTGCTTATCGATGCGTGATCGAGAGTCGCGACCGAGTCCCGGCTGAATGACGGCCGACTCTGAAGTAACTGTTTTAGCAACAGTCCATTTTCCCGGCCTACAGCCGCTTCAGGAATGCCAGCGCTTCCTTGAGTTGCGGGAACTGGCGCTCTTCCGCCTTGAATGCCGGCGAATGCACGCAGCGGCGAATCCCTTTCATCTTCACGGGGTGCTTGAGATGCAGCATTTCATGATAGAGCAGGTATTCGATTGCGTAGCGAGGGCTTGAGGGGCGATCGAAGACGCGGCTGACCACAATCGTGTTATGCGCGGCATCGTAGTGGCCAAGCGAGCGCTTCGCCATGTGCTCACTCCAGGTGAGTTCCGGCCGTCCCAGCAGGCCCCCGAAAAACTGAGTGTTAAGCGACTCAAAGACCTCTTCGAGGTTGTAGAAGTGGCCCTGCGGTCCAAAGTAGCGCTTGCTTCCGCGGGTGCTTCGCACCAACTCCGTTTGGCGCGCAACCGGCGCGCTTGAGGCAAACCGTTTGTAGCGGTGGTTATGCACCGGTTCGATGGGCTTCCTATAGAGCTTTGCCAGAAGAATGTGCGCAATGGCGCGTATGACGGTCTCCGGCGCTCCCTCCAAAATGTCTGAAAGCGAGACGTGGATGTGCCCTTCGCGCAGTCTGATGGTTGTATTCAGGGAAACGAATCGTCGGAAACGGATCGAAATAGGAGGCATCGGCGCACGGGGCCGCAATGCTCGATACTCTTCCTCAAAAATGGGTATGAATTCGGCAGCCACCAAGGGGCAGGTTAGCATGATCCGCTCGGCCGGAGTGTGAAGCGCGCGCTTCGGCAAACAGGCATCGGATGTTACTTCGGCTCCGCTCTCTCCTGCCCTTTTTCTTCCTTGTGAGTTTCGAAATAACTGGTTTGCTCAGTAAGCAGCCGCTTGGCTTCGTCGGCAAGGTCTTCGCCGGCTTCGATGGCTTCCTTTCGGGCCTCATCGAATTCCGGTTCACCAGCGAGTGTGCGAAGGATTCCCAGCCATTTGGGAGCCGCCTCGTTGAGTTTTTTGAGGGAAGCCCGGAGATCGGCCTTTCGTTCGGAATACTGATCGAGATTCGATCCGACTTCATCCATCAGGGCGGTCAAATCAAGCAACTCGTCATCAATTCGCTTGCCGCGCGCTACCGACGTGCGTCGGTTGGTGAGGCCCTTGATGGTCTCGGCGTGCTCGTCCATGAACTTCGTGTAGAGCCCAATGCGCTCATCGGGAATAATGCCTGCTTCGCGAATCTTGTCGATCTGTGCCTCGGTGAGCGGCTGACGCTGCTCCTTCTGAGCCGGAAGCATGCACGCAGAAATGACCAAGGTCATTGGAATCAGGAAGGAGCGGCAGAAACGCATTGTCAGAGACCCTCGACGGGTCTCATTGGAACACAGCTGGGGATGCCTCGAAAAGAGAGCAGCGCAACGCCGAAAAACATCAGCCATGAAATTGGGCGGTAGATTTTGACTCAGGCGAGGGGCCCTCGAGCGAGGGCTTGCAGCTATTTCCGGAACACTTGCAGCATGGTTTCGCTCTGCGCCTGGTTCAGTTGCGCGAGTGTCTGCTCCACCAGCGGACGGTCCTCAAAGCTGCCTTCGTGCAGCAGTTCCTTGAGCCGGAAGGCCGTGTGGCGAAGCAGAATTTGAGCGTCCTTCAACTTCCGATCGTTTCCCGCAATCGCCATGTGAATGCGGTGGGTCAGCTCTTGTGCGCGCTTCAAAAGTCCGGTCGCCTTTTCCACATCTCCGGTGGCAATCTGGCGGGCGCTGAGTTCGATCATCTGGTGAACCAGTTGGGCGTAAAGGAAGCACTGTTCCTTGGGTTGAGCCGCGGTAGCGCGCAGTTCTAGGGCATCGATCGATTGCTGATCGGGGACTTTGTCATCGAACGATGCCGCACAGGCGGGGATTGAGAGTGCGCAGAATAATACAAGTACAGTCGGTGACTTACGCATTACGAACCTCCGCAATAGCGGTTATTCGCTTAGGTCTCCAGTCCCTGCAGGAACACGTATCCCGTGCTATGAGTACTTTCTGGACAAAATAAATCCAAATTCCGTACCCACACTGAGACTGGAAACAAATTGCACTCTTGGGCCGAGAATATAGGAGCTTTGAAGAGCATATGCAAGTGAAATGTAATTGCATTGTCTCTTTTGAGCTCTTCAAAACACGGCAGGCTACTGCAACTAGAAACACATCTTCGCCTGATTATGGCTTCTTTTCCAGCACTAAAAGTCGCTGGCGTGCTTGCCATTCCTGATCAGGAAACTTGCCTGCTGCGGCGTCTAGGAAGTGATGATAATAGGTAATCGCCGCTGGTCGATCTCGTAACATATCATAGGATGTTGCCCAGAGGAAATAAGTAGATGGGTTCTCCGGAAGTATCTTTGACCGCACGGTAAGGGCGTGTAGTGCAACTGAAGGTTGCTCGGTCTTTGACGCTGCAAACGCCAATCCGCTCCAGCCGTCACCATCCTTCGGGTCGAGTTCCGTCGCCTTTGCAAAAGCCCGAAATGCGTCGGAATACTTGAGTTGACGAATTAGATTCTCCCCGTGGGAGATGAGCAGGCCGGGGTCGCTGGGGTGCGCGGCGAGCAACTCTGCGTAGTAATGATCCGAGCCGGATGCATCCCCCGCCTCCTCCAGCACTTCTGCCAACATGCGGGTTACATTCTCGTCCTTTGGATGGGCTTCGTGCAGTTTCTCCAGCAGAGGCAGAGCCTCCGCTTTGTCTTGCGCCGCAAGTACAGTTGCCAGCTCCGCTGTAAGCGTTGGATCGTCAGGAAGTTTCTCGAGGGCCCCTCTCAGGAGCGTTTCCGCTTCGGGATATTGCTTGCGAGCGATCAGCACATGTCCGAGCCCCGCATTCGCTTCGGCGTTGTTTGCGTATTTGGCCAGCACTCGCCGGTAAGCTGCTTCGGCCGCGTCCAGCTGCTTCGTGGCCTCCGCCAGTTCTGCAGCCAGAAGCGTGTCGTGAGGTGTTTCGGGAGAAAGCTTGAGTGCTTCGAGAAGGTCGTTCGAGGCAGCAGCAGGGTCCTTGGCGCGATCAATCTGCGCCAGGGCCCGCCAAGCCCGTGCCTTCACTGCTGGCCCGGCATCCTCTGGATCGAGCGCAGTTGCAGCTTCCAGTTCGGGCCGCGCCTCATCCAGCTTGCCCTGACGCGCGAGCACCAGTCCCAACGAAATTTGGGATTCGAAGCTCTTTGGGTCGGCCTTGACGGCGCGACGATAGAATTCGGCGGAATCATCGAGCTTGTTCTGGGCGTCAGCGGTGTAGCCGGCATCGAACAGGGCTCGTGCGTCGTCTGGGTGCGCAGTCAACCAACTTGCCAGTTTTGCCTCGGCCGCCTTCCATTCCGACTTGGCGATGAGTCCTTCCGCCTCTGCCACAGATTGTGATGGGGCTTGCGGAACGTCGGACTGTGCATTGCCGGCAATGGTGAATGCCAGCAACA
>JANXQR010000488.1 GCA_025353435.1 Acidobacteriota bacterium
ACAGCAGGATCTTGAGCGGCGTTGAGACGACCACTGGCGGCAGCTGAAACATGCCAATGGAGGTAGTAATCGAGGCCGTCACGATGTCAATCAACAGGAATGGCAGAAACAGGACTGCGCCAATGGCAAAGCCGGCCTTCAGCTCGGACAGAATGTAGGCAGGGACCACCACGCGCATGGGCAGATCGTCAGGAGTGTTGGGGCGGGCAATCTGACCCGCCGCGGTGAACAGAGCGAGATCCTTTTCGCGCGCATAGCGAAGCAGAAAGTGCTTGACGGGCTGGGCTCCGCGATCGATGGCCTCCATGCCGGTGATCTGCCCGCTGCGATAGGGTTCGACCGCCTGCTGGTTCACCTGGTTAAGTACCGGCGTCATCAGGAACCAGGTCATCATGAGGGCGAGCCCGAGAAGCGTGGGATTGGAAGGCGCGGTTTGAGTTCCCAGCGCCTGGCGCAGGAAGTGAAACACCACCAGCAGCCGGACCAGCGGCGTCATCGCCATCAGGATGGCGGGGAGCAGCGTGATCAGCGTGAGGACGAAAAGAATCGTCCACGGCGTAGAGTCGGAGGGATGAAGTCGGGTGTTGAGGTCGGGCAGGAGCGGAACCGCAGTCGCCGATGCAGCCCGCACCGCCAACAACACGGCTACCATGAAACCCTCGCGGCGCGATTACGCAGATCGGATGAATAAACGGCTTTGGGCCTTCTGTCATCGAGCGCATAGAAGGCCGGCGCTCCCTCGGGTGAAGTCGCAATCAGGAGCCTTCGGCCGTCAGCTTCGATCAATGAGACCGTCTGGCGCGGTGCCAGCGTTATGCGCTCGAGCAGGGCCAGTTTCGGCAAGGGCCTCGGGCGCGCGCCAAGGCGTTGAAGGACCCAGCCGGCCAGGCCGCAGATTGCCGGTGCTCCAGGATGGGCCTGCACTCGCGAAGCGGTAGGCGGTGTCTGATTGCAGGATGCGCTTGATTTCTTCATTGCAGGCGGGTGAGCCGGACGGCGAGGTGGGTGTCGATTACTTCAAATTCGCTCCAGGCGAGGGGCTGATTACCCGACATCACTGGCAGGTCTTCGCCGTGGCCCCATTGCGATGCGACTACCACGCCAGGTTCCAGGTCAATAAGGTTGCGAACCCTGAAGTTGCGGATGGGAACGCCAACATCGAGCTCGACGGGGAGCGTGGATATCGGGCCGTCGATGTCTATACCGGCATACTCCGGTTGATCGGGCTCCGAGTGCACCAGTGCGGTAATCGCAGCTCCTTGTTGATGCTCAAGGGGAGCGAGGGGCGCGTGCGGCGCGAGAGGTGAAGCAGGATGAGCAGCCATGCAACGAAAGGAAGCAGGGAGGTGCCCAAGGAAGGAACACTTCGATTAGAAAAGGCTCAGAATTGCCGAACGCCAGCGTTCACGATGCGAAAATCGCACCTCACGTTCGCTGTTACACTGATAGTTGCAATCTGAGGATCGCCGGGAGGTCTCTGAACCCTTGGCGCCGGTTGCAGTCGAGGTCACGCGAACATGTCAGAACTCAACGGAAAGAAGAGCTTTACGGATACCAGCTGGCGCCTCAAGGTGGGCTTGGCGGAGATGCTCAAGGGCGGCGTCATCATGGATGTGATGAACGTGGAGCAGGCACTCATCGCGGAAGAGGCGGGCGCCACCTCCGTCATGGCGCTGGAGCGCGTGCCGGCGATGATTCGCGCTGAGGGCGGAGTGGCCCGCATGGCCAACCCAAAGCTGATCAGGCAGATTATCGGAGCGGTCTCGATTCCGGTGATGGCCAAGGCGCGCATCGGGCATTTTGCCGAGGCACAGATTCTGCAGGAACTGGGCGTTGATTTTATCGACGAGAGCGAGGTCCTGACACCGGCCGACGAGGCCCACCATATTGACAAGCATGCGTTCAAGACACCCTTTGTCTGCGGCGCGCGCAATCTGGGCGAGGCCCTGCGGCGTATTGCCGAGGGAGCGGCCATGATCCGCACCAAGGGCGAGGCTGGCACTGGCGACGTGGTCCATGCCGTCAAGCACATGCGACAGATTGTGAAAGAGATGAAGGCCCTGACGGTCCTGAGCGAACAGGAGCTTTACGCGGCCGCCAAGGAGCACCAGGCGCCCTACGAGTTGGTCCGGATGGTGGCAGAGGCAGGCAAGCTTCCGGTGCCAAATTTCTCAGCCGGCGGCATTGCCACCCCGGCGGATGCAGCCCTGATGATGCAGTTGGGCGCGGAAGCGGTCTTCGTTGGTTCGGGCATATTCATGAAGGAACGGGCAACACCGCTCGATGTGGAGAACAATCCCAAGGAGCGGGAAGAAGCGGTTTCTCGGGCGAAGGCCATCGTAATGGCCACCACCCATTTCAACGATGCCAAGATTCTTGCCGAAGTCAGCGCGCAGGTAACCGGCACCATGAAGGGCCTGGCCGCCGCATCCATCGAGGAGTCGCAACTCCTCCAAACCCGCGGCTGGTAGCCACCTGCGGTGCGGGCCAACGAGCCCCCGCCTCGAATCGTACAAAGACTCCATCATTTCCCTCCCTGTGGTGAAAGATGAAAGACCTCGTGCGCTCGACGCCACAGAGCCGTCCTCCGGTATTGTGATTGGACATAGTCATCTGACTAGTGCTATGACTATGTTGGTGGAGGTTCTCCGATGACTTGGCCTGTCTACGATGCCAAAGCGCGCTTTAGCGAGCTTCTCGATGCGGCCCTGAAAGAGGGGCCACAGGTTGTCACGCGTCGCGGTGTGGAAACGGCAGTCCTCGTCCCCATCGACGAGTGGAAGCGTTTGAACAATCAGGCTAAACAGTCGCTCACCGACCCTTTGCTCGACCCTAATGGCCCACATGATCTCCCCGTCGTCCCTCGGATGAACCTCAAGTTGCGCCCTTTCACGTTTGACGACTCCGAGTAGGCATGGTCTTTCTCCTCGATAATAATGTGGTCTCGGAACTGCGCAAGACTCGCCCCCACGGAGCAGTCGTTGCGTGGCGGCGATCGGTCTTGCTCCATCAGCTCGCCATACCGGCTGTGGTCATTGCTGAAATTCAGAACGGGATCGAGATAACTCGTCGGCAGGACCCTGCGAAGGCCAAAGAACTTGAATGCTGGCTCGACGAGGTGATGAGCTATTACTCCATTCTGCCCGCAGACGGCGTCATCTACCGCGAGTGGGCGCGGCTTATGCAAGGTAAGTCGGGAGACTTGGGCGCGGATGCCATGATTGCAGCCACGGCCCGCGTGTTGCGCCTCACCGTCGTCACCCGGAACGTGCGGGATTTTGAGTCATTCAACGTACAAGTCTTCAATCCGTTCACCTATTCCCCAGAAGGAAAGAATTGACCTCGAACTCAAAACCCCGCATCGGTGTGCTGGCGATTCAGGGCGATTACGCCGCGCATGCAGACGCACTGACCGATGCTGGCGCGGACCCGGTTAAAGTCCGCAACCCCACGCAGCTTGACGGTCTGGACGGGCTTATTCTTCCCGGCGGCGAATCCACCACGATGCTCAAGTTCCTGGAGCGCTCCGATCCGGGGCAGCCGAGCTTTTTCGATGCCCTGCAACAATTCGGCAAGGCTCAGCCGGTATTCGGCACCTGTGCCGGAGCGAT
>JANXQR010000508.1 GCA_025353435.1 Acidobacteriota bacterium
GGCGGTGCGAAGCGCGTGCAGTTTGGTGGCGGAGGGTGGCTGTTTGGCGCTTTTGACGAGTTTGGCGGAAGAGGAAGCGGTGAAGGGCTGGTCTGGGACGGGATTTGCGTGGGAATCACGGCATACGCTTCCTGGATCCTCGGAGCGGATTGTATTGTTGGGTCGTCGGGAGAGTGTTCCACGTGGAACAATTTGAATGGACTTGGGTTATGCGACGCTGGATTGGTGAGGGATTCTTGTTTTGGTGACTCGGAGTGATTGCCGTTGCGATAACGTTAAATAATGTTCCACGTGGAACACCCGATTTTTCATAATTTTCCACATTTTGCATTTCACACCCTTCGAATTCTGAGTGCCCATGCAGACGTGGCCAAGCAATTGATCCTTTGTGGTTTGTCGACATTTGGCCGCGACCCATAGAAGCTGCTTTCCACAGGTTGTGTGAATTGTCCACAGGTGGAGTACTGTCGCAACCCTTTCGCTACCGTTAACCTGATTAGACATGGGAAAAATTGTCGGGATCGTGAACCAAAAAGGCGGGGTGGGGAAAACCACAACCGCCATCAACCTCTCAGCCTGCCTGGCAATCGAGGGGTTGAAGGTGCTGCTGGTGGACTGCGATCCTCAGGCAAATGCCACTTCGGGGCTGGGAATCCAGCGCGATGACGATCGCCCGTCGGTCTACGACGTTTTGATGGGCCACTCCCAGGCTGCGCAGGTTATCCTGCCGACACAAATCGATAATCTCAGCATTCTGCCTGGATCGAAGAACCTGACGGGCGCCAATATTGAGCTGGCCGCGGCCAAAGATCGTGCTTTACGTCTCACTCGGGCGCTGGCGGGCTTGGTGAAGTCCTACGACGTAATCTTTCTAGACTGCCCACCGGCGCTCGATCTGCTTACGGTGAACGTCTTGGCGGCTTCAAACACGCTCATTGTGACGATGCAAGCCGAATATTTCGCGCTGGAGGGCGTTTCGGAGCTGATTTCAACGCTCGAACGCGTGCGAGAGGCATTCAACCCCAACGTGATGATAGAAGGGGTCCTCCTGACCATGTACGACGACCGCACAAACCTTGCGCAACAGGTGACGGCTACACTGCGGGAGTACTTCAAAGACCGGCTCTACAACACGGTGATTCCGCGCAATGTGCGGTTGGCTGAGGCTCCCAGCCACGGGAAGCCGGTGGCGCTGTATGATCCTCGCTCGAAGGGAACTGAAGCCTATTTCGAGCTTGCGGGCGAGTTTCTGGCGCGAAATGGACTTGAGAGCCCTCGCAGTTTGGCGCGTAAAGCTGGTGTCGCGACCAAGCCGAACAAGCCACGTTCATCAATTCATCTGTGGCCCTATTCCTGAACCACTGTGCTGCTAAGCCTTTTATTGCCGACAACTTGGAAAACTGAAACACTCCGGCAATGCCGGACAGAGGACTTGACTTTATGAGCATCGCCACCCCCGATCCGAAACGTCGCGCCCTGGGTAAGGGTCTGGATTCCCTGCTGCCGCGCGTGCCGATAAGGCCGATTGAGTCTCCGTCGTCTTCCGAAGGCGAGGGCGGAAAACCGCGGGAAATTTCCGTAGAAGCTATCGACCCCAATCCCTTCCAGACGCGAACGATCATGGACGAAACGCAGCTTGCGGAGCTGGCTGCTTCCATCACCGCGAATGGCGTGGTGCAGCCCATCCTGGTGCGGCAGCAGGCGAACGGGCGCTTCCAGTTGATTGCCGGTGAGCGTCGCTGGCGTGCATCGATTCAGGCGGGGAAGCAGACCATTCCCGCGCTTCTGCGCCAGGTTTCTGATGAGCAGGCGATGGAAATAACCATCGTCGAGAACCTGCAGCGCGCTGATCTGAACGCCATGGAGCAGGCGCGGGCGTTTGATCGGCTGGGACGCGAGTTCCACATGACCCAGGAACAGATGGCGATTCGGACCGGAAAGGACCGCGCCAGCGTCGGTAACTTCCTTCGTTTGTTGAGGTTACCAAAGCGTGTGCAGCAGCGCGTGGAGGAAGGCGAGCTGAGCTTTGGCCACGCCAAGGCCATTCTTGCCTTGCCCGATCAACATGTCATGGAAGACGCCGCTTTGATTGTGGTGACGCGTGCCTTGTCGGTCCGCCAGACCGAGGCCTGGGTGCAGTCAAAGCTGAACCCCGAAAAGCGCGTGAAGGCGGAGAAGCCCGAGGTTGAGGAAGATCCTAACGTGCGCGAGGTGCGCGAACAGCTGCAGCGCTCGCTCGGACTCCGGGTCACGATTGAGGATAAGAACGGCCGCGGCCGCGTAATCATCGAATACTCGAAGCTGGAGGAGTTCGACACGCTGCTGGATCAGCTGTCGGGGTCGGTTCGGCGGTAGCTGTGGGTGCTGCGAGACGGGTAGACTTGTTGAACGACGGGATGGTATGCGACGTTTTAAGTTAAAGATAATAAATAAGTTAGGATCGACATAACGAGCCGTGCGTAGGGCGAGACTATGCGCTCGCCCTTCGCTTTGAACCCATCTATTTTTGGAGCGAATAGGTCACGTTGATTGTGGTCTTTACCTCCACGGGCTCTCCGTTGACGAGGAAGGGCTTGTAGGTCCATTTGCGGACCGCATCGAGCGCCGATTGCTGGAGCGCGGAGGGGCCGGAGGCGACCTTGAGCTGATCCACTTCGCCGGTCTTGCTGATAACTGCTTCGAGTTTGACGGTGCCTTGAATCCGGGCTCTTTTTGCATCGACCGGATAGACCGGATTGGTCTTGCTCAATATTTGGGCGGCCATCTTGTCTGGCGAGACGGTTACCGGGCCGTTTGGCTGCGATGTGGATTTATCGTCGCCGGCTGCGAGGGCATCCACGTGGACGCTCAACGCCAGCGCTGAGGCGCAAATTCCAAGCCCGACCAATGCGCAGGCCGCTGTTACGAGCAATTTCCGACGGGCGGAGACAAAGCCTTGCACTTCCTTGAGTCGCATAACTCTCCTTTCGAATGTGGTGGCATCGAAGATTCCGATGGCGTGAGGTGTCCTGGTTGACATGCCCTCGACGAGCAGGGATGCCAGCCGCAGTAGTGATCGCGCGTATTGGTGGCGTTCTCCGAATTGAGCTGCCATGGTGTCGCAGACCATCTCGCGGCTCTCCATGACCCGTTCGCGCGTGAGCCAGAATGCGGGGTGAAAGGCCACGGGAAGCGCGAGCAATTCGTAGATCAGATTTTTGAGAAAGTCGTTGCGGCGCATGTGCGCGAACTCGTGCGCGATGGCGGCCTGCATCTCTGCTTCCGGCACAGCGGACACCATGCGGGCGGGCAGCAAAATCAGCTTGTGCATGATGCCGATTGTTACGGGCCCGAATATCTGCGAGGACGCGGCAAGACATGCGTCAGCGATTCCAAACGTTTCAGAACACTGTGACCAGAATTGAGCTGCGTCGCCAGTCAACGAGACTTTAGAGGCCCTGCGGCGCAGCGTGTGGATCTTCCCCAACCGCCAGGCGAAGCGCGCTGCGAACCATGCCGTGATCGCCAAGTAGGCGATGGCGATGGACGCCAGAAGCCAGGTCGGAATTTGCAGTCCACTCCAGGCGGTGCCCGGACCCATGACGACGGAAACATGCGGCGCGCCATCGCTTGGTGACGAGATCATCCAGAAGGAAAGTGCGCGCAACGCCTCCCAGGGGATAGCGGCACAGGCGGGAAGGATCGTCTGCAGCAGTAGCACGCCCACCCAGACGCGGTGTTCCGCTTGAGCACCGAGTTTGCGGAGCCCGCGCGCGGCGGCCCAACCTGCGACATACAAAAGAGGCGCCTGCCACAAGGCGTTGGCGAGATACGAGAGGATGAAGGACTCGAAGTTGCTCATGACTCTTTCGCCTCCTCATTGAATTTTTTGGTGATCTTGGCTAGCCTCTTGGCATCAATTTGGCGGTTCTTGAGAAGGCTCATTACCAACTCTTCAGTCGACCCGCCGAACATGCGATCGATGATGTCGCTGACACCCTGGCCGAGGGCCTTGGCTTCCGTGACCCTGGAGGAGTAGACGTAAGCACGGCCATCGAGCTCGCGGCGGAGCTTACCCTTGCGTTCGAGAATGTTCAACATGGTCTGGACGGTTGTATAGGCAAGAGGGCGTTCAAGCTCGGCCTGCACGGCACTCACAGAGCTGCTGCCGAGTTTCCAGATCGCCTGCATGACTTCAAGTTCCAGCTTGGTGAGGCCGGTCTTGTCAGATCGCTTCACGGGATCATCTCCTAATGTCTTAGGAGATTAGGCGCGGAGCGGGAGATTTGTCAACTAAGAGTTTAGGAGTTGATTCGCGCGATAGCGGGCCGTGTCGTCCGAGGTCTCAGAATCCGAGAGACTTTGGGCATCCCAGCTTTTGTGGTGAATTGGCGAAGAACAGCGGCAAGTACAACCTCAGATCCTTCGACTTCGCTCAGGAAAACAAATCAAGGGATTGGAGCGAGTGCAGGAGGTTTGGCGAGATGCTCGATTTCTTCGTTGGGGATGGAAGGGCCGAGGATATGGCGAATGGCGGTTTCGAGGACTTCGTCGCGGCCGGCCTTGATACCGGCGAGGGTGGGCTTCGCGACAATGTCGGGCACGATGCCGACGCGCTGGGTGGGGCGGTGGTCTGGATAGAAAACGCCGATGCCGCTTATGAGGGTGTTCAAGGCTCCGGGGAGAGGGATGTTGGAGACGTTGCCGTCGGCGCCGGCGGTGGTGCTGCCGACGATGATGGCGTTGGGCGCGGCGCGAAGGGCCATGGCGGTGTACTCGGCCTGGCTTTGGCTGACTTCGTCGACGAGGATCATGATTTTGCCGTTGTAGTGCGGTTGAGCAGGATCGATCGTGAGCGCCGTAACGAAGCGGAAGGCTCCGGGATTGGCAAGATCAGGATTGGTGAATGTGGCGAAGGGAGTTTTCCCCGAGACAAGTAGCGAGCCGAGGACGAAGGGCATGAAATCCGATGGGTAATTGCGAATATCGACGATGAGGCCTTTGGTTTTCCTGGCGCGCTCGATGTAGGCGGGCACGTCCGCGGCCTTGATGGTGGAGAGCTTGAGGTAGGCGATGTCGGGAGAAAGAAGGCGGAAGGTGTCGCCGGGCAGGTCGTGGACTCGGGGACCGGGCTTGGCGGGGAGAATTTCGCGGACGGTGGAGAGGGTGAGGCTCTTCCCATCGCGGCGCACCTGCAAGGAGGCCGGCCCGCAGCTTCCATGGGTGAACTGCGAGGCCATATCGCGCTGGCGGGCGGCGGTGTTGGAGTCGGCATAGAAGGGAGTCCAGGCGGCGATGAGCTTGGAGCTCTCGACGCCATCGAGGGATTCGAGGAGATCGCCAGGCTGAAAAGGCGAAGGCTCTTTGGCGTCAGCGGGGATGGCGGCGATGACGGGTTGGTCATCGATGAAACGAACGGTGACGGGACGCGCGCATTTGCCCGAGGGCGGGCGAAGGTCGAGGGAGGTCCACAGGTTGGCGTGGGTGTCGTTGGCCTTGGCAATCGCTTCAATCAGGGCGAGCGTGTAGGCGTCTTTGTCCTTCGCGAGGGCGACCTTGGGAATGAATTCGGCGAGGATGGCTGGCCAGTCCTGTGCGGCGACTTCGCGATAAGGAGCCCAATATTGCATGATGTTCCACCAGCGGAAGAGGGCGAGGAGTTGGAAGCCCGAGTCGGGGAATGTGATGCCCGAATACGAGAGCTCGTGGTCGAAGCGGGGGTTGCCGACGCCGGGCATGGTAGAGACGTAGAACTGGTCTTTCGCGGCACGATTCGCATAAATGGTTTCGAGCCGCTGGCTGAGGAGTGCCCCGAGGGTCTCCTGGTGGTGGATCCAATCGATGTCAGGTTTGACGGCCAGATCGTTGAGGGCAAGTTGGGGGCAGGACTTGCAAGGGGGAACGAGGCTGAGCGCGTCGATCCACTGGACCACCGCTTGGTTGGCGCGGGGGCGATCGGGGGCGGCGAGGATCGCGGGCAAGATGCGGAAGAGGTCGTAGTCCCAGTGGCGCTTTCCTGAGGCGACGGCGGGGTGGTGGTACTTGAGGAATCCCCAGGCGCGGGCGAGGGTGGCCAGGTTCTGGATTTGGATGGGCGTGAGGGAATCGAGGTGAATCTTGGAGCTGGTGTCGAATTCGTGATCGGTGTCGAGGGGCGTCTCAGGTGGCGGGGGAGCAGCGGGAGCATCGGCGACCGGGTTGCCGTCGACGAGGAGCTGAAGATCGTCGGCCCAGAGGGTACCGGTGCCTGCGATGAGGACTCCAAAAAAGAGCTTGCGCGCGGCCGGATCGATGGGAAGCTGGATGGAGTATTCGATCCAGTCGCGCGTCCCCTTTACGGCGTGGCTCTGCATGTTGTCGAACTGCAACGTCGCCCCGCCGTCGCCATCTTCACGCATCCAGAGGCCGGCGAAGTCGCTCACGTCCTTCAGGCGGAGGAAGCCGCGCAACTCCAGGGTGTTGCCGCCGAAGTCAACGGGAAAGCTCTTGGTCAGGACGGAAAAGGTCTCGGCGGTGACGGCAGTACGGTCCAGTCGTGCGGCCCATTTGCCGGAATGGACGACCTGCGAATCGGCGAGGACGCTTCCAGCGGGGCCGCCAAACCAGCCGGTGGGCGTTGCCTCGGCGGACTGCTGCTCAAAGCTCAGCGATTGCTGAATGGAGAGCCGGGGAGATTCCTGAGCGGGAACGGCGAGAGTGAGGGCAAGAAGAGCGGAGGCAATCAAAAGAGCAAAAATCGCGCAGTTCTTCATTGCGGACATCGTACTCCCATGCAGGAACAGAAGTTGGACGGTTGAAAGGGGGCAATCGTGAACGCCGGTATTAGCATGTGTGCGCTCGGTCACACTTGTCGTAATCGATGCGCGAGGATCACAAGAGCTTCAAATGGCGTTGATCTGATATTCCATAGAAGCTGGAAAGAAGACTTGCGGCCCGGGACGGAATATGCGATAACTACGTCATGCGTAGTACGCGACACGTAGATAGAGACGACGAGGCAGAAGAGGCGGGTCATTATTCCGATCCGCCGCTGTTGGTGTTAGCGAGCCTGGCCGATGGGCCGAAGCATGGGCACGCCATGATTGAAGACATTTTGGAGTTGAGCGGAACGCGGCTGGGGCCGGGCACGCTTTACGGCGCGATCGCACGCCTGGAGCAACAGGGCTGGATCAAGCCGCTGGAACGGGAAGATCGCCGCCAACCATACAAGATCACGGGCACCGGGTTGCGGGTGTTGCACGCACGGTTAACGAGATTGCGCCAGTTCAGCAAAGCCGGGTTGAAAAGGCTGGAGGCGCTATGAAGCGAAGACTGGCGAAGGCGCTGGCGCGGTTGTATCCGCGCAATTGGAGAGAGCGCTACGGTGCGGAATTCGAAGCGCTGCTTGAAGAAGGTACGGGTAGTCTGGGCGCCGCGCTCGACGTGATGCTGTCGGCGCTGGGTGAGCGGGTTTCCCCGACGACTGGAGAAGAGATGACTGCAGCAACTTCACGAATGGAAACGTGGACTCAGCGGGCGCCCTGGGCGGTGTTTGGGATTGCGCCAGTCGGATTGCTGGCGGCAGCGTATTTCGCTGCTCTTGCGATCCTGTGGTCAGGATGGCAGATGTTCTTGCCGAACGAACAGGCGCCGTTTGTGCCAGTCCAAGGGTGGGCCGTGGCGTGGTTCGGTGTCGGACGCGTCCTCTATTTCGGAGCACCGGTACTGGCGGGAATCTGGTTGGCTGTGGCCGCGTCGCGCAGCCGGATCGGCTTTCTGTGGCCGACACTCGGTGCGGCGTTCATCGCCACTATTGACAGCGTGGTCCAGGTGCAGACAGTGCGCCCTTCTTTGAACGAGACTGGCCGAGTGCACCTCGAATTGGCGGCCTGGCACCCTGGATACTCGGCCGTGGTGCTGGGATGTACGCTCGCGACCTACTGGTGGCTGCGTGCACGGCGAGGGAGGTCGCTGGCAGCCTAGCCGGTCATGGTCCCCACCCATTGCAACGCAGCCGATATACTCGGGCTCGGGTGGAGTCGCGAAAAAGTTGGACGCCGCGCGCCCGGGAGAAGGTCGCATTGGGTTTGAATCGGCGTGGATTTTTGAAGTCGCTATCGCGGACCGCGGTGGTGTTATCGCTGCAGGATGTGCTGAGTCTTGCACGTCCGCTCCTGGGGCAGGCGGCTCCGCAGAAACCGGGCGGAAATTCGCGCCAGTCCTATGAAGCGCCGGCGCGGCCCGCGCCGAAGGGCGCGGCTTCGCCTGTGTCGGGAACGCCGCTGGGCGTGCACTTTGTCGATGTGGCGAAGGAAGCGGGCCTCAACGTCGAGACCATCTTCGGCGGCGAACATCGCAACAAATATCTGCTTGAGACGACGGGCTGTGGCGCGGCGTTTTTCGACTACGACCAGGACGACTGGGTCGATATCTTTCTTGTAAATGGATGGCGGCTCGAAGGCTTTCCCAAAGGCCATGAGCCGGTGTGCCATCTCTTCAAAAACAATCGCGATGGCACGTTTGCCGATGTGACTGTGAAAGCCGGGCTGGCGCGGAGCGGCTGGGGCCAGGCGTGCTGCGTGGGCGACTACAACAATGATGGATGGAACGATCTGTTCGTGACGTACTACGGACAGAACGCGCTGTTCCGCAACAACGGCGGCACGTTTACCGATGTCACGAAAGAAGCCGGGTTGCTACAGGATCGCCTGCGGTGGAACTCGGGATGCAGCTTTCTGGACTACGACAAGGATGGAAATCTCGATCTGTTTGTGGGGAACTACATCGATCTCGATTTGAAGAAGACGCCTCTGCCGGAGGACGCGAACTGCACCTATAAAGGAATCGTAGTCGCGTGCGGGCCGCCGGGCCTCGATGGCGGGAAGAACCTGCTTTATCACAACAAGGGGAACGGCACCTTCGAAGACGTGAGCCAGCGCGCGGGCATGTGGGGCACGCTGGGGACATATGCGTTGAGTTGTGCGGCGGCCGATCTGGATGGTGATGATTGGCCCGATATTTATGTCGCCAACGATTCGACGTCAGCAACACTCTACGTGAACCAGAAGGACGGCACGTTCAAGGACCAGGCGATTGAGGCGGGGGTCGCTTACTCTCCCGATGGCAAACCGCAAGCGGGAATGGGCGTTTCGATCGGCGATTTCAACCGCGACGGGCTGCCCGATATTGTTAAAACAAATTTTGCGGGCGACACGGATTCGCTCTACTTGAATCTTGGAGATGGATCGTTTGACGACCGCACCTATCAAGCAGGGCTCGGTATCAATACGCGGCTGCTTGGATGGGGCATCAGCTTTATCGATATTGACAACGATGGTTGGTTGGACATACTGGTGGCAAACGGGCATGTGTATCCCGAGGTGGATGGGACGCAGGTGGACGCGGCGTATGCGGAGCGGAAGTATCTCTATCGCAATTTGCGCAACGGACAATTTGAGGATGTGAGCCTGGCGGGCGGTGCAGGGATTACGGCGGTGGCGAAGGCGCGCGGATTCGCGGTTGGCGACTACGACAACGATGGCGATCTGGATGCGGTGGTGAATTGTGTGAACGCGGTGCCGCAGCTGCTGCGGTGCGATTCTGTCCCCGGGCAGGCTTCGACGCTAAAGCGGAATTGGATCAAGATTCGGCTGGTGGGGAAGAAATCCAATCGGACGGGGATTGGCGCGCGGATTAAAGTAGTGGCACAGACAGGGACGCCGGTACTTTCTGCAAGGCCGGGGACTCCATTGACACAGATCGAGGAAGTCCGGAGCTGCAACGGGTACTATTCGGCGAGCGATTTGCGGATTCACTTTGGATTAGGCGAGGCGAAGAAGGC
>JANXQR010000588.1 GCA_025353435.1 Acidobacteriota bacterium
CGAGGCTGCGGTCGAGGCCGTCAGCGTACCCGAGGGGTATCAGGGCGAGTTGCATGGCTTCGGTGGCGACAAAGGTGCCGTTGTAGCCGATTTCGGTTCCGGCCGGAATGCTGCGGAGGCTGGTGATTTGGGTCTTCCAGGAGAGCACAGGCTGAAGGTTTTCGAGTGCCTGGCTGAGGGTGGAGGGTTGCTGCGTCGGCGGGAAAGACGGATCGAAGCGGGGCGGGACGCCGTACAGTGCAAGGCCGAGGCGAAGCATTGGCATGAGCTCATGCTGTCCTGCCATTTTGGCGATCTCGGTCGCTTCGCCTCCCAACAAGGCCGCCGAGGCTCCGACACTTAACCAAACCGGCCCGGGAACACCCGTTGGAAGCAGGGATCGAATTTGAGTGAGGGTGTCATCGAGGATTTTGAGCTGCCTCGGCGTTGTCTCGCCATTCGCCTCGTCGGAGGCGTAGAGGTGAGTCATCACGGCTTCCAATGTCAGCGCGGAACCAACGTTGAAGCGTGCAAGAAGGTCGGGAAGATTTTCGGGGCTCGCACCCTGGCGGCTCATGCCGGTGTCGATTTCAAGGTGGACCGGCATGGAGCCGGCCATTCTACCGGTGGTGCAAGCGTATTCCTCCAGCTCGTCGAGCTGCCAAGCATCCCACACGACGGGGGTTAGCCGATGTGCAAATACTTCCGCAGCCTGGCCGGGAAAGACGCCGCCGATAATGACGATGCGGGCATCGGGGCAAACGGCGCGAGCCGCCACGCCCTCCTCAACGCTGGTCACTCCGAGCCATCGCGCGCCGGCGTAAAAAGCCGCAGGAGCGCACAAGGAAAGTCCGTGTCCGTAGGCGTTTGCCTTGACGATGGCGAGACACTCAGTTGAGGGGCCGGCGAGGGAGCGGAGGAGGCGGTAGTTGTCCTGAAGGGCGTGCGTGTCGATTTCTAGCCAGCAAGGGCGCGTTGGCTGGCCGGGGCGCATTGTCATGGGTAGGTCCAAGGGCCAGTTTATCGTGCTGACGACGGGTGGGCGCTGAGGAGGGCGTAGGCCACGACGGTGTCGGGTTGGGGTGGAAGGTCGGCGAGGAGCTGGTCCTCGAGATCGTGTGGGACGGGCATCTCGCATGCGGCGATTTCCGCTTCGCTTGCTCCGTGGAAGCACAGCTCGCAGCAGCCTATAGCGTCACCCTCTCCCATGCGCACGGGAGGGCCGAAGGAGCGGCAGGTCATGGGACGCCAGGCGTAGACATCGCAGCGGCCGGCAGCAGGGTCGAGGGCAGGGCAGGGGGCGTCGTTGGCGAAGTCTTCAAAGGCTTGCTGTTCGGCTTCGGATGTGCCGAGAAGGCCGGTTGTGGGGTCGCCGGGGAAGGCTGAGCCGTACTCGGCGATCCAGGCGCTGGCTCGGTCTTCAAGGGTTGCGGCGAGGGTTGGATTTGTCGAGTGCAGAGTACCAATGCCGGTGCGGAGGCGTTCAACGTCGAGGGCGTTGATGGCGAAAGCTCCATGGCAGCAGGGGGTACAGCCTTCGCGGCAGACGAGCCAGGGACCGGCGCGACGGGCGACTTCGGCGAGTGCGGCGTCCATGATCTGGATCAGTTGATCGTCGCCGGCGGGAAGGGGCATGTTGCCAGACTACGCGTGATGAGGGGGATGGCGTGGGGGTGAAGTTTATCGAATACCCGTCGTGGTCTCCCCCTGACGAGCCACCCCAGCGACGAAGACTAGTTGTTTGGGACCCCGGAAGTTAGGACGCGGCACCCCCGCCGTTTTTTGAACACCAGTGGGGGTTCTACGAGATCTGATGGAGGAATTCCGACCCGCTGGGCACCGCTTCCGTAACCAGGTTTCGGTCAAAGGTGGCCAGATGCCCATGGTGCGCCGTGGCCAGCGCCAGGAGATAGGTATCCGTTACTTGCGAGGACTCCAGGAGGCGGTCCGGTTGGACACGTCGCGAGTCAAACAACGTCACATCATCGGCCCAGAATTCGTGTCCGGGCAGCGCCAAAAAGCCGATCATCAACGCCGCCACGGCTGCGGGAGTTCCCGGGGAATTCGGATACCGAGAATGTCCGACAATCCGGAGCACGCCATTTTCTGTCAGCGGGCAAGTGGCCCAAGCTTTATTCCCGGTTTTTGCAAACCATTCATGCGCGCGGTCATGCTGAATGTGTGCAGGGTCAATCAGCGCAATCATCACATTCACATCTAGAAGATATCGAGTCACATCAGCTCCTCACGCAACTGATGCACCAACTCCGATGTCACTCGTTGGGCATCGGCATTTACCGGGAGCAGCGGCACACCGTTGCGGAGCGTACTGACGGGCTCGGAGGGACACAGCGCACGTCGAGCCAAGGTGGAAATCACTTCTCCCACGCTCTTTCGTTCGGTGGCAGCCAGTTCCCTCGCGGCTGCAAGAACATCATCATCGATTGCCAGGGTCGTCCGCATCTGGGTCATTCTCCTCTGAGTAACATCACGCATCAATCATCATACATCACAATCAGGCCGAATGTTTTCTGTGGTTGATTTGTCAGGGCTGAGGGCCTGACCTACCATGCGAGTGAGAGCCTGATTGGAGTAAAGGTGATCTACCTGGAGCAAACGCCCGCGCCGCCGCTGAACCGCTTTGTGCGGTCGCTTTGGTATGCGCAGGCGCCGCAGCCGGGGCACAAGCGGGAGCGGGTGCTGCCGACGGGCCGGGTGCAGGTGATTCTGAACCTGGCGCGCGACTTTCTGCACGACTGCCCCGAGGGCGGTCCCGCGTTGCGGATGGCTCCGTCGCTGGTGGTGGGGGCGCGGTCCGTGTTTGAAGTGGTGGACACGTCGGACATGGCGGACCTGATCGGCATGGTGTTCGAGCCGGGGGCGTTTCCGGTATTTGCCGGGGATGCGGCGGACTTGTTCAGCAACCGCAGCGTGGATCTCGAAGGCATCTGGGGCTCAGAGGCGCGATTACTGCGCGACAACTTGCGGGAGATTACGACTCCGCCGGGAAAGCTGGATTGTCTTGAGAAATATCTCTCAAACCGGCTCAACGTGATGTTTGCCAAGAGAGCGGTTCGCCTGCACGGCGCGGTGGAGTTTGCGTTGACTCGCTTCAGTCGAGCGCCCGGGTTGGCGACGATGGCCGATGTTGCGAGGTCCACCGGCTGGAGCGAACGGAGATTCTCGCAAGTCTTCCGCGAGCAGGTGGGGCTTTCGCCCAAAGTGTGGTGCCGGGTGCAGCGGTTTCAGCTGGCGGTGCAGCGGCTGCATGCGGGGGCTGACGTGCGGTGGGCGGAGCTGGCGGTGGATTGCGGGTTCTAAGATCAGGCGCATTTTGCGAATGAGTTTCGTGCATTTTCGGGGATCGATCCGACGACGTATTCGGCGGCGCGCGGAACGCCCTGGGCGAATCATGTGCGCGTGGATTAGGACGACCCGGTGAGGTCGGGTTTGTGTTTCCCCGGTCCCCAATTGCGAGGGACCGGGGGCACCCTCTGTCGTGGTGAATTTGATACGGAACCGCAGGTATAAAAACAATCGCTCGCGATTCAAAAAAATCAAAGACTCTCGGGACAGGTTGTGGGGCGCCCAAGTTTGTGCCGGCACCCGACGACACCCAGAACTGACTTCCGATTTTTCCAAGACGCGCAGAGCGGCGGCTGTCATTCTCGTGGGTGTAGGGATCGAGTTCGGTGTTGTGATCGAGCCCAATAGAGCATTTCCGGAGGAGGCAGATATGACTACCGCTACCTGTTCCACCATCATGCCCACGCTTCGTTACCGCAATGCCCTGGCCGCCATTGACTGGCTTTGCAGCGTGCTGGGTTTTGCGCCGCACGCTGTGTATCCCGGTCCCGACAACACGGTTGGCCATGCTGAGCTGACACTGAACGGCGGCATGATCATGCTGGGATCGCACAAGGACGATGCGTATGGAAAGGGATTCAAGTCGCCCGGCGAACTGGGCGGATTTGAGACGCGAAGCGTGTACGTGGTTGTGGAAGACGCCGATGCGGCTTATCGGCGGGCGCAGGATGCCGGCGCCGAGGTGGTCAAGCAGCTTCAGGACACAGCTTATGGGAGCCGTGAGTTCACGATCAAGGATCCCGAGGGCCATAGCTGGAGCGTGGGGACGTACGATCCATGGAACGCGGAGGGATAAGTGGAATCGCAGGGTGCGGGCGAGGACGCCCGCGCGACAGCCGGTCTGGAGACCAGCGCTACGGTGATTGGGACGGCTGGGTGGCACAGGGGGTAAATCTACTACGGGTCGATCATTTTTCCGGGATTCATGCGGTTGTCGGGGTCGAGGGCGCGCTTGATGAGGCGCATGACTTCGAGCGCTTCGCCGTGTTCGGCCTTGAGGTACTTTTTCTTGCCCAGGCCGACGCCGTGCTCGCCGGAGCAGGTGCCGCCCAGGTCGATGGCATGTTCAACGAGGCGTCCGGCGAAGGCTTCGGCCTCGGCGGCCTGCAGGGGCGTGAAGAGACAGAGCACGTGGAAGTTTCCGTCGCCGACGTGGCCGACGATGGTGGCCTGAAAGCTGGCGTTGTCGAGGTCGGCGCGGGTGGCGGTGATGCACTCGGCGAGACACGAGATGGGCACGCAGACATCGGTGGTGAGTGCACCGGCGCCGGGCTGCAGGGCGCGCGAGGCGTAGTAGGCGTCGTGGCGAGCTTTCCATAGGCGCTCGCGGCCGGCGGGGGTGGTCTCCCAGGCGAAGCCGAGGCCGCCGTGTTCGAGGGCGAACTGCTCGGCCAAGTGCGCGGTTTCTGCCACGCTGGTTTCGCTCATGCCGTGAAATTCGAAGAGGAGCGTGGGCTTAACGGGCAGATCGAGATGCGAGTAGCGGTTGATGGCGTCGACTAGGCGGTCGTCCATGAACTCGATGCGGGCGAGAGGGAGGCCGATCTGGATGCACTCGCTGACGGTTTGGACGGCTCCGGCGATGGTGGAGAAGGCGCAGAGGGCGACGCCGGTGGCCTCAGGCAGCGGGTGCAGGCGGAGCGTGATTTCAGTGATGATGCCGAGAGTGCCTTCCGCACCGACGAAGAGGCGGGTGAGGTCGTAACCGGCGCTGGATTTGCGCGCGCGTGAGCCGGTGTGAATGATGCGGCCATCGGCGAGAACGACGGTGAGGCCGAGGACGTTTTCGCGCATGGTGCCGTAACGGACGGCGGTGGTTCCGGAGGCGCGGGTGGAGGCCATGCCGCCCAGGGTGGCGTCTGCGCCGGGATCGATGAAGAAGGTGACGCCGCGGGACTCAAGCGTGGTGGCGAGCTGGGTGCGGGTGACGCCGGCCTCAACGGTAGCATCCATGTCGTCGACGCTGACGCGGAGAATGCGGTTCATGCGGGTCATGTTGATGGAGATGCCGCCGCGGGTGGCGTGGACGTGGCCTTCGAGCGAAGTGCCGGCGCCGAAGGGGACGATGGGGAGGCCGAACTGGGCGCTGATGGCGGCGATGCGGCTGACTTCGTCAGTGGTCTCGGGGAAGCAGACGAGGTCAGGAAGGCCGGGGGCTTGGGTGCTTTCGCCGTGGCTGTGGTGCTCGCGAATGGCGAGGGCGGTAATGACGCGCTTGCCGAGGAGGGACTGGAGCTGGGTGAGCGCGGAATCGAGAGCGGAGGCAGCGTTTCCGGTGAACGATGGTGCGTTGGCGGGCTCGCTCATGAATGACGGAATGATAGCGCGACTGTACTGCCGTATAGTGATTCGTGCATGGAAAACTCGATGAAAATTGCGCGCATTGCCTTAGGATTGGCGGGATTCACTCTCGCCTCGATCATTCTCTCTTCGCTCGCCTCGGCCCAGCAGCCGCGCTTGCTGGTTGCGCAGAAAGGCGATGCGAGCCTGGGGATTGTCGATCCAGCGACGGGGAAGATTGTGGCGGCGGTGCCGGAAGGTGGCGTGACGGGGCACGAGGTGACGGCGTCGCCTGATGGGAAGCTGGCATACGTGCCGGTCTATGGCAACTCAGGTGTAGGCAAGCCGGGCACGGACGGCACCAACATGGTGGTAATCGACATTGCTTCCGCCAAGGTGGTGGGCAATGTGGATTGGGGGCACCCGGTGCGGCCGCACATGCCTATCTTTGGCAAGGACGGGATGCTCTATGTGACCACGGAGCTGGACAAGACGGTTTCGATCATCGACCCGAAGACGCTGAAGATTGTGGGCACGATTCCTACGGGGCAACCGGAGAGCCACATGCTGGCGCTGTCGCATGACGGACGGCATGGGTACACGGCGAACGTGGGGCCGGGGACGGTGTCCGTACTGGATATTCCGGAGCGCAAGACGGTAGCGGTGATTCCGATTTCACCCAACACCCAGCGCATTTCCATTTCGCCGGACGACCGGTGGGTGTTTACGGCGGACCAGACGCAGCCGCGGCTCGCGGTGGTCGATTTGGCCACGAACAAGGTAGCGCTGTGGGTGCCGCTTGATGGTATTGCGTACGGAACGGCGCCAACGCTGGATGGAAAGTTCCTGCTGGTAACGATCCCGAAAAATGGGGCTGTGGCGGTGGTGGATCTGAACTTGATGAAGGTCGTCCGCACGGTAACTACTCCCGCCGATCCGCAGGAGGTGCTGATGCGGCCGGGTGGGAAGACGGCGTACGTCTCCTGCGTTGGGTCGCACACCATTGCCGAGGTAGACCTGGCGACGTGGAAGGTGACGCGGTCCATTGACGATGGAAATAACTCCGATGGAATAGCGTGGGCGGGACGGTAAGTCTTCTGGCGACGGTCGCGTAGAGGTGACCTGAGTGGGCCAGGAAGCTGCGGCTGTTCTCTGCTTGAAATGATAAGAATTGTTAAGGTCATCCCGGCGAGCACGCGCTATGCGAGACTTGGGACCGTAGGCAGCGTGCGGTATGAATCCAGGACTAATCAAGGAACCGGACTTACAGGAACGAGCCAAGCAGCTATCTGTGCTGTTGGTGGATGACGACGCCGAGTTGTGCGGCATGATGCGGGAGTTTTTTGCGCAGGCTGGCCATCAACTGGAGTGCGTGTACAACGGTCGCGAGGGGCTGGCGAGTGCGCTGAATGGAGCGCATGACCTTGTGATTCTGGATGTAATGCTGCCGGTGCTTGACGGCTTTGGCGTGCTTACGCAACTGCGGCGTCGCAAGGCTGTGCCGGTGATCATGCTGACGGCGCGGGTGCAGCAGCAGGATCGGATTCAGGGGCTCGACGCGGGGGCCGATGACTACTTGCCCAAGCCATTCGATCCCGACGAATTGCTGGCGCGGATTCGTGCGGTGTTGCGGCGCACCGAAGCAAAGATTCCGGTGGCTGCGGAGTCGCTGAGCATTGGTGCGATCCGGCTTGATCCCGCGACTCGCGAGGTGTGGAGCAGGGGCGTGGCGGTGGATTTGACGGAGATGGAGTTCGACTTGTTGGAGATGCTGATTCGCTCTGCCGGGCGCGTGGTTTCGCGCGAGGAGATTACGGCGGCGCTATTCGAGCGCGAGGCTACACCGTATGACCGCTTCCTCGACGTGCACATCAGCCATCTTCGCAAGAAGCTCGAAGGTGGGGGCAGGCTCATTCGCACGGTGCGAGGCGTCGGCTACATCTTCGCGGGAGCGAACTGAAGCGTGCGGCTGCGATCACTCTTTGTCGGAACTGTGCTCTCCATGCTGGCGATTCTCGCACTGTCCTTTCTGGTGTTCCAGGCTATCGCCAACCGCTTGCAGCGCATGACCATCGAGCCCACGTTCAATCGCTTCGACGAGCTACAACTGGACGACGAGCGGAGCGCCTTTGAGAGTGGTGGCCGCAAGGAATTGAGCGAGTATGAGGACCGGCTAAACCACATCTTCACAGGCGCGCACTACCTGCTCGATGCGAATGGCAACGATCTTGTTACGGGTGAAAACCGCTCGGACCTGTTGCCACCTCCGCCCGCCAACAGTCT
>JANXQR010000662.1 GCA_025353435.1 Acidobacteriota bacterium
CACCGGCATGTTCGACCTCGACAATGACGGCCACCCCGACATTTTCTGGGTCACGGGAAACGTCTACGCTGAGATCGAGAGGATCAATCCCAAATTCCCATTCAAGGGTCCCCGCATCCTCTATCGCAATCGCGGTAACGGGACCTTTGAGCGGCTGATCGACGGCGTCGGGCCCGACCTGAACTCACACTATGTCAGCCGCGGATGCGCCTTCGGCGACTTCGACAACGATGGCGACCTCGATATCGTAATCATGAACCAGAACGCCCCCCCCTCCCTGCTCCGCAACGACTGCCCGCAGGACAATCACTGGATCAAAATCCGCCCCGAGGGAACCAAGAGCAATCGCAGCGCAATCGGGGCGCGCGTCCTTGTGCATTATGGAGGCAAAACACAGGCCCAGGCGGTCTTGAGCCAAGCCAGTTACATGTCGTCCAACGACCCCCGCCTGCACTTTGGTCTAGGAGCGGAAAAGTTAGCCGATATCGAGGTTATTTGGCCCTCTGGATCGGTGGAAAAATATCCCGCCCAGGCTGCCAACCGGCTAGTCACAATTCTGGAAGGGAAAGGGGTCGTACCCGGACGCCCATTCTCGAAATCCTGACGGGAGCAGAAGCTGGCCCTTATCCTTCCCCACTCTGCCTGCAAACAATGCGAACTTAAAGATATTGGATTCAATAAGTTAAGGACTCATAAACCCAATCATGCGTTTCCCTTTCCCGCTCAACTTGGCAGCCGGAGCTGACTCGGCATCCGCACAGTTCGATGGGACCGTAATGTCTGCTCGCTTCTTGCACCCTGCGAAAGCGTTTTAGTAGCGGCAACAGCGCAAAAAAACGCTTGCTGGTTGTACTTCGTTTGTGATATCGATACCGAGGTTCACAAAAATAGCCTTTGGACGCGTTGAATTTCAGAAAATCGGGATTCTGCTCAGATTTCCAAGAGCTACACCATTACGCTTCAACCGGCACCAATTGATTCAGGAGGCTACAAGATGTACTCAACTCCCACAGAAGGATCGACACGGTCCTCTTTGTCCAAATGGTTACGGCGGTTGCCCTGGTTGCTTATCCCAATCTTGGCTCTGTCGTTCACCATTGCCAGTGCGCAACAACTCACTGCGACGCTGAGTGGTATCGCGGCGGATCAGACCGATGCTCGCATTCCAGGAGCGAACGTTGTGATCAAGAGCGACACCACCGGCGATACGCGTTCCACGAAGGCCGATTCGTCCGGTTTCTTCTCCGTCACGGCGTTGATCCCGGGTACCTATACGGTCACAATCTCGTCCAAGGGGTTCGCCTCCTGGGAGGAAAACGGCATCCTGCTGAACCAGGGCGATAGCCGTACGATTCCTAACATCCACCTGAAGATCAGTTCCGATACAACGGCGGTTACGGTCATCTCCGGCGCCGATGCGGAAGTTCCCACGGATTCCGCCGAAATCAGCGCGACGCTCAACAATGATCTGATTGACTCCGCCACTCTGACCGGCCGCAACGCCGCCGAACTTATCAAGATGATGCCCGGCGTCACATTCAATAATGGCGGCGGAGCCGGATCTGGTTTCAACAGCCAGGTGACTGGCACCAACAATGGACCCGCCGGCAGCTTTTCCGCGAATGGCACGCAACCAAACGGATCAACTGACGTCTACCTCGACGGCGCCAACCTGATCGATCCAGGCAATGCCGGAACTCAGGTCGCCAACATCAACCAGGACATGACGGACAGCGTCAAGTATCTGTCAGCCTCCTATGGCGCGGAATACGCCAAGGGCCCCGCGGTTCTGCAGGCATTCTCGAAGAGCGGCGGCCAGAAGTTCCACGGCGAAGCCTACCTCTATGCCCGCAACACCGGAATAGGCTATGCCAATGATTGGTTCAACAAGGCCAATCAGATCTCCGCTGCCGACGCTCCCAATGCGGCCCCTTCAGTCATTGCGAAAAAGAACACTCTCACGCCGCAGAGCTTTTACTATGTCGGCGGCAATGTCGGCGGTCCGGTTTTCTTCCCACACTTCAACCGCAATCACGACAAGCTGTTCTTCTGGGCTGGTTATGAGTACATGATCCAGCACCCCTACAACGCTGCGAAGGAAATGAACGTTCCCACCAGCAGCCTGGCACCCCTTACCAAAGGGATCAATGGGCAGCGGGAAGGCGACTTCCGGAACATCGGCGTGGACCCCCACGTAATTAACACCTATTCGCCGACCTATTCCCTTCCCTGCAGCAATGCCAACCAATGGGGAGAGGGGTGCAATGCCTCCATTTCTCCTTGGATGACAAGCGGCCAGGATTTTCATGACCTCTCCGCCTACTTCGATCCGTACGGAAAAATCCTTGACAACTTGAACCCGCTCGCGAATCAGACTCCCAATGCAACCAATGGCTGGAACAACTATGCGTTCTCGCCCGTCACACCGCAGAATCGTTGGGAAGTTACCGGAAAAGTGACCTACTCATTAAACGACAACAATAAGCTATGGGGCTCTTATACCCTGCAGGAGGAAACTGACGCCCATCCGCTTTCCATTTGGTGGGCGCCAGACTGGACCATCCCGTATCCCTCGGAACCGATTGGGAAGGAAACCGCTCACGTCTACCTGGCGAACTACACGCACGTGTTCAGCGCCACAACGACAAACGAGTTCGTTTTCGCTTACTCCGAGTTCGTCAACAACAACAGCCTGACC
>JANXQR010000681.1 GCA_025353435.1 Acidobacteriota bacterium
CGGCGGCCGAGCTGCTCGATGGCGTCGACGGTTTCAAGGGCATCGTCGGCAGAGGTTCTGTAGGTGATGGTGACATCTGCGCCGGCGGCGGCGAGGGAAAAAGCGATGGCGCGTCCAATGCGCTTGGCGCCACCGGTCACGAGCGCCGCTTTGCCAAGAAGGGGCGGGGGCATCTAGTTGGGTTTGGGGCTGTCGGCGGGCTTGTCGCTGTCTTTCTTTTCGTCAGACTTGGACTGCTTGGCTTTCTGATCTTTCTCGTCGGCGGCGTGGGGCATATAGACGGAGTACTGCTCGCCGGGACGCTTCATGCGGACCTCGAGAGCCATCTGATCCCGGTCAATCTGGTAATCGCCGCCGTAGGTCTGGAATCCCTTGGCGATGATCTGGACACGCACCATGTTGCCGGTGGGGAGAACGTCGATGACGGCCTTGCCGTCCTCGTTCGACTTGAGCTCCATGTTGCCCTCGTCCTTGCCGTTGAGCATGGGGTGAAAGATGATGGCCGCATTCTCAATGGGCTTGGCGTCGGTGTCGCGGAGAACAGTCACTTCGAGACGGCTGGTTGGAGGCGGCGCCTTATATTTGCGGCCGCGCTTGTCAGTATGTTGCGCGCCGGCGGTGGCGATGCCGCCGATAAGGAGGAGTACGGCGAGGAGGGCGCCCAATCGAACTTGGAGATTACGAACCATGACCTCCATTCTATAGCGGACGTCACAGAAGCAGCCAGCGTTGGTGGCCTATGATCTCATCGGCACCAGCATCCAAGGACTTCGAGACAGGCGGCGAGACATCATGGGCACCGATTTGAAAGTCTCGGCGAAGCGAGCCTTGGTTCGGATCAAGGTGCTGCACACCGTGGTCTGGGCATTCTTTGTTGTCTGCATTTTTGCGATTCCGGTGGCGGGGCTATTTCGGCATTTTGGGTTGGCGTGGATTTTCACTAGTTTGGTGCTGCTCGAATGCAGCGTTCTCGCGGTGAACGGAGGGCGGTGTCCTCTCACCGATGTGGCGGGGAGATTCACCGAAGAGCGGCGGCCGGACTTCGATATCTACCTGCCCGTTTGGGTGGCGCAGTGGAACAAGGTGATTTTCGGGGTGCTGTTCGCGGCTGGGGAGCTTTTTACCCTATGGCTGCGTTTTCGCTCAGGGTAATGAAGGACCACGATTTCAAAATCGAGGGCCTTCGACTTCGTCCACGAGCGGCTTTGGGGCACCCTTGGTGGTGAACGGGCGCGGCGGATTCTGCGTCATCCCGCCCTTGCGCCGGGAAGAAGGCGCAAAGACGGGGCACGGAGTTTCTATGACTGGTCGGCTTCTGTAAAAGACGGCGCGGTAAGGTTTCGCTATCCCCGGTCCCCAAATGCTAGGGACCGGGGGCACCCCTATCTCTATGACGACGTGGGCAACCCGACGAAGCCCATCCTTCGCAATCTGCGCGAAGGATGGGCACCCACTGGGTTGGACTTGGAGGGCTGGACTTGGGATGAACGTGAATGCCTGGCGGGTGGGGGCCCGCCGACTTGGGTTAGATGCTCATGGCTCTTAGGCGCAGCTCATGAGGGCCGCGCTTAATGAGCGCGGTCGTCGGGTAAGGGCGCTGAGCCTCGTTCGCTGGCGCGGGAAGTTGGCGCGGGCGTCAAACGGCTTGTACCTGGCATCGGCATTGGCTTTCATACGGAAACTGGAGTCGAGGCGATTTCGCCTGTATTCTGGCGAGAAGGACGCCGGAACGGACAAGCGCGGGAACATGTAAAGGTTTGATTCCCTTGAGAAAGCGACGCGGCCTGAGCGCGGGGTGCAGTTCTCCAAGAGGCGCTCGTAGGTGCGGAGGCGCGCTGCACCCGCCAGCGCGGTTCGGAAGGCAGGCTTGGCCGGGAAGTAGGCCGGGAGGTACTCGTGGAGCAAAGCTTCGGTGGGAAACGGCGCGTTTTCGGCGAGTCGCAGGCTCATGGTCTGGAAGGTGTGGATGATCGCCAAAAAGCAGAAGGCGACAAAAGACGGAATTGCCAGAAGGGCTAACAGGGTCACGTTCTCTCCTAAATCTCAGGACCGACTTCGTCCGACGGGGAATGTCGCGCAGCTTGGCTGCGATGGAGCGGCTCTGCAGGCGGATCGGGGAGAAAGTGAAACTCAGAGACCAGATCGTCTGATCTGTATCGATGTTGATTGACTTATTTGCAGAAATTGAATGCATGCTTAGTGCCAAACCTGGATGCTGGAAGGCGGCTGTTCATAACACAGGGCTTAGCGATTTGGAAATGGCGAAAGTGGTGTGCACGCTCTGCCACAAAGTGTGTAGATTTTGCACTACCCAGGTAAATGATTCCAATAGAGAGGGAGTTTTTTGCACTCTGCGGTGTGCGATCGATGCCCGCCGGGGTGCCCCGGGGGAGGGTGAATTGAGGGAGGTGAACAGGTTGTGGGGGGTGGGTTCGTGGTATTCCAGGTCACAAAAACGAGACCTTGATTTGATAGGCACGAAGGTTTGGCCGCCTGCCACCGGGCTCAACCAAACAATTCGCTGTGAGATCCCAGGCGCGCCAAACGCAATGTGTCGAAATCTGTCTTGCGATAGATCAGAAGCAAATCGGGCTTGATATGGCACTCCCGACAGTTCGCCCAATCCCCGCTCAATTCATGATCATGGTTCTTGAC
>JANXQR010000752.1 GCA_025353435.1 Acidobacteriota bacterium
CTCGTGGTTCTGGGCGTCGGTTTTCTTGCTCACGGGCAGGAGCCGTTTTCCGAGTCTACGGACAAATCCACTGCCAAGATTGAGGCGGTGGAGTATCTGTTTCCGGAGCAGGTGACTTTGGCCGCCGGAAAGACAAGTCCCGTTGCGCTGCATTTCCGGATTGCGACGGGGTTGCATATCAATTCCCATTCGCCCAAGGACGAATATCTGATTCCCACCACTTTCTCCGTTCCGGAGGGGGCGGGGGTGAAGCTGGCGACGGCCAGCTACCCGGCTGGAGCGGAGTTCGTTTTGCCGGCTGATCCGGGAACCAAACTGAATGTCTATACCGGTGAGTTCACGATCCAGACCAAGCTGGTTGCAGAGACGGGCGACCACCTGGTGAAGGCGAAACTTCGTTACCAGGCTTGCGATTTGACGGCCTGCATGCCGCCAAAAACCATCACAGTTCCTATCGACATTGTTGGAAAGTAGCTTAAAGGGCACTTTCACACCCAAAATAAAAACGAGTAAGTTGATTGCGTTCATTGGGTTACACACCGGTTTGGGGGGAATTTGTGCTCCAATGTGATTTGGATCACGGTGAAGCAGTGAACAGGGAAGAGGGAACAGGGAACAGAAGGCCCTTGATGTAAGTTGTGTCGACGTCATGGCTGCTCCTTTCTTATTGAAATGTTGGTGAAAATGAAAAAGGCCCGCTGGTTGGCGGGCCTTTCTTGACTCTTAATACTAGTATGGCAGGTTCGACGAATTAATAATGGATTTTCCAATATTTCTATTTCGTTTATTTTGTGCATGTTGCAACGATTTCCACAGGTTGGGCACTTGACAGCTTTTTCGAGGAGATCGTTTCGGAGGCTGGGCGTGGTCTCGTATTGGACGGCGCGGAGTAGGCCGTTATAAATGTGGACCGCGGTTGCAGGTGAATCTCAGGTCCGAGAATCCGGACTTGGGTCACCCCGGTATTCATCCTTCGAATTGGGAACCTTGGCCACCCGCCAGACCACGTGCGACACGTTCGATCTGGCTTCTCGCCGTGCACAGCTATGACCCGATTGTGACGCGCGCATGACGTTGGCTCCATCCTGTTCACACAGGCATCGTTCATCCTGCAGATGGCTCAGCTTTCTGCCTCACCGGGTATCGGTGGTGGGGTCTGAAGGGCACCAATCGCCGGAGGGACGAATGCTGGAAGCGATGAGTTTGAGTGCGGAAGCGGAACGGCTGGGGTGGCGGGAAAACCGCGATATGGAGGCAGCAGGGCGACGGTTCTGGGGAGACAGTTGTACGGGTCGCACGGAGGCGCTGCGATTGATGAAGCAGTTTGGAGCGACGGTGGAGGAAATGGAGCGCTGGGGTTGGTCCGCCGAGCGCATTCAGAGTGAGCTTGCGCCGTGCCGCGCGGTGTTTGCGACATCTAGTTTCATGAGGCGGTGTCAACAATGGCCGCGCGGGTATGCCGGGGACTTCGAAACCATTGAATACCTGGCGGCGGGGGTGAACCACAGCGTGGCGGGGAGCCTTGGATGGCACTTCGAGGACCTGATTCTTGGATCTCCGATAGCCCAGCAGCACCGCAACAAACTGGAGCAGCAAGCGATGGAGATTGTGAGAACGGTGCAGGGGAATGGTGAGGCGAGGGTCCTGTCGATGGCGTGCGGTGGGTGCCTCGATTGGCTTCAAGCGCTGCCGTTTCTTCAAGATTTTGCCGGCGAGATTGTGTTGAACGACATGGACCCGGATGCCCTGTTGCTGGCAGAGAGCCGGCTACGGCAGACGACCCGACGGGTTCGAGTGGAACCCGGCAATGTGCTGCTTGCGATGAAGCGGCTGACGCGGAGGGCGCCATTCGACCTGGTGGTGGCGGGCGGGCTGTTCGACTATCTGTGCGACAAGGCGATTGTGTTTCTTCTGCGATCGATTTACGGGGACTTGCTGGGTGCGGGGGGAGTTTTGTTGTTTACGAATCTCGCGGAGGGAAATCCATGGCGGGCGTTGATGGCCTACGGAAGCAACTGGAGTGTGCATGAACGGACCGAGGCACAGATTCTGACGTTGTGCAGCCAGGCAGGAATTCCGCGATCCGCGGTGGTGACGGGGCGGGAAGCTACGAGGTTGGCGATCATGACGCGGGTGTTGAAAGCGGAAGGCCAGGGCGGGTTGGGCAGACAATTGGAGGGTTAATGGTCCGGGTATCAGGAGTGAGACTCCATTCGCCTGTCATCCCCGGTCCCCAAGTGCCAGGGACCGGGGGCACCCTCGGCGTAGTTGGGAAAGATCGTCGGGACCGGGGCCACCCGCCAATCGAGGCATCACTGTGACGCAGAACGGCAAGTCGTATACAGGAGTCTGGGATACGAACAAGGGCGAGCAGGGTGCAGTGCAGGTCTCCGGCGCTGGAGCACTGTCCGGCTTTACTGCTAATGTGACCGGCAACTGTAACGGAACTTGCACTGCAAGTGGCACGCTGTCCATGAACGGGAACAGCGCGGTCTCGGGACAGGCGATGAAGGCGCTAAATGGTGCGGCCGGTTGGCTCAAGAATCCAGGACTTGAGGCGATGGACGGCTTCCATAAAGATGCCAATGGAAATCTGCAAATCAATTTCAACGGCTACTCTCCTGCGGACGATGCGTTCCTTGGCTCAACGCATGTACCTGTGTCGAGCGGACCAGGAGAAGGCGTCGGCTTCCACGTTGACTCCGGGTATGCGTTCCAAGATGCCTATCAGTTCACTGCACATGTGGCCAGCATCATGCACACGTTCGCAAATACCGTTACGGGCGTAGGCAAGTGATGGTGAAGACCGTGAGGCAGAACAAGCTCTTCGCAGTCGCGCTGTGGCTCCTCTCTGGGCTTCCTGCATGGGCAGGCGAACCTGCTATGTCTAGAGTGATGGCAGCTTGCTCTGCGTTTAGTGAACAAGGGAATGCCGCAACTGCCGTCCTCACGACAGGCGAGTTGAATCTGAAGGTCACCATGCCCTCAGGACAACTCATATCGTTAGTCCTTCCCATTAAGGAAGCCGGAGAAGATGATTGCAAAATATTTTTCAATGGGAGCGGCGATCTTGCGGCAGTTGCACTTGGGCAACGGGAGCTAACTTCAACAGGCCTGCATGTCGCAGTAGCTCGCGTCTCCGATGGGCAATGGACGAGTGACTTTACTGTCCAGCCACAAGACGGCTTGACGGCCCCACTCTCTCTAACCGGGTTCCTAGAAAAGACCTCGTTTCTCGTCGTAAGAGGAGGTGGAACACAAAATGCGGATGGTCCTCCAACGACGATGGTGGCTAGCCTCAGAGTCGACGCTCATGGAAAGATCAGCGGGTCGCCGGTCACGAGGACCGTTCCAGGAAAGCCGACCAATCAGGGCCCGAAGTATACGGACACGACGAACAACCGTTTATGGTTCCAAAGTTATCCCGAGTTCTGCCCTCTACGTTCCGTAACTCTGACGGGCCAAATGAACGCGGGGCCTGTGATCGAGAAACAGGCTAGCCAGGGGGCGTGTGATCTTCCAGATGCCATCGCCTATCCGAACGCCGACAGCGTCGTTATGGCCGCAACCCGTTCGGACAAGGACTGGGTGTGGCGAGTGGATCTGAAGAGTCAATCCGTCGAAAAGCTAGCCCTCCCTCAAGCCCGTACTCCTTCAGGGCAGCAGGTTAGGGACATAGATCATCTGTCTCCCGACGGGCAGGTGTTCGCCATTCAGCGTAAGCGGTTTTCGTACGGCCTATTCGACAACTTCAAGTACCAGGGTGATGAGATCGCGGTCGTCCAAGTGCATCCTCTGAAGTTGCTAGGGGTGATTCGCCCGAAACATGAGACATCCATCAAGGGCTTCGCGGTCGATCATCGGGACGGCAAAGTTACCCTTCTGGGGTACTGGGACGATCAATGGCAGCGGGAGCAGTTGAATCCTTGATGCAGACCGCCTTCATCTATGACGGCACTCCACTTTATGCGCAACCGTGCGTCTTAATTGCATCCCATTTTACCGGCAAAGAACGAGACGCCACCCCCTCTGAATCCTCTTTTACACACCCCCACCTCACTCCGGTACCATTGACCCCGGAGACCAATAATGGAACCGATGCAGAAAGAGCGCATGCTCGCTTCACCCGCCGACGCGGAAATCATCCTCAGGCTCTACGAACTTCGCCGCGAAACCGTGATGCGCCAAGCCCGC
>JANXQR010000757.1 GCA_025353435.1 Acidobacteriota bacterium
CTTCGCCACCGCCTCAGCATCGTACGCGATCACCATCGCGCGCCCGCCCAGCACATAACTAGGCCGCACCAGCACCGGATATCCAATGCGCTCGCCGATGGCCAGCGCTTCGTCCACACTTGTTGCAGTGCCGCCTGCAGGCTGCGGAATCCCCAGATCATTCAGCAGTTTTCCAAACTGCTTGCGATCCTCCGCCAGGTCAATCGACTGGGGCGACGTACCGATAATCGGCACGCCGGCCGCCAGCAAGCGCGCTGAAAGATTCAATGGCGTCTGTCCGCCGAACTGCACAATCATCCCGATCTTCGCGCCGCTTTGCGCTTCATGGTTGTAAATCGCCAGCACGTCTTCCAGAACCAGCGGCTCAAAGTACAACCGGTCGCTGGTGTCGTAATCTGTTGACACTGTCTCCGGATTGCAATTCACCATGATCGTTTCGTAGCCGTCGTCCTTCAACGCAAACGCCGCATGGCAGCAGCAGTAATCGAACTCGATTCCCTGCCCAATGCGGTTCGGCCCCGACCCCAGAATGATGATCTTTGGCGTGTCCGTCGGCGGCGCCTCGTCCTCCTCGTCGTAGGTCGAATAGAGATACGGCGTCATCGATTCGAACTCAGCCGCGCACGTGTCAACCAGTTTGAACACCGGCTTGACGCCAAGGCCCTCGCGCAGTTCCCTCACCCGCTTCACGCCCGCGTTGCCTTCCAGCTTCCACTCCGTTGCAATGCGCTCATCGCTCAGCCCCATACGCTTCAAGCGCCGCATCTGGTCCGCGTCTATCGTTTGGGGCGTGGTCTCCGCAATCTTCTGCTGCTCCAGCGTGATCTCGCGAATCTGGTGCAGGAACCACGGGTCCATTCCCGTCAGACGCGCCACTTCACGCACCGTCATGCCGCGCTCGAATGCGAAGCGAATGTATCCTAGCCGTTCCGGCTTCGGCGTCACCAGCATCTGCGTCAGCCGCCGCGGCTCCAGCACCTCGGCGCCCGTCTTCCTGCCGGTCTCAAGCGCGCGCCACGCCTTCATTAGAGATTCTTTGAACGTCCGACCGATCGCCATTACTTCGCCGACACTCTTCATCTGAGGCCCCAGCGTGTCATCGGCTCCCGGAAACTTTTCGAACTGCCACTTGGGAATCTTCGTCACAACGTAGTCAATGGTGGGCTCAAAGCACGCCGGCGTCTTGCGCGTAATGTCGTTGGGAATCTCATCGAGTGTGTAACCCACGGCCAGCTTCGCCGCAATCTTGGCAATTGGAAATCCCGTCGCCTTCGAGGCCAGCGCCGACGACCGTGATACGCGTGGATTCATCTCGATCACCGTCATGCGCCCATTCGCTGGATTCACGGCAAATTGAACGTTCGACCCGCCGGTCTCCACGCCGATCTCGCGCATCACCGCGATCGCCGCATCGCGCATCTTCTGATACTCGCGATCGGTCAATGTCTGCGCCGGTGCCACCGTGATCGAGTCACCAGTATGCACACCCATCGGATCAAAATTCTCGATAGAGCAAATGATGATGACGTTGTCCGCGAGATCGCGCATGACCTCGAGCTCGTATTCCTTCCACCCCAGGACGCTTTCTTCAATCAGGCACTCGTGCACCGGAGAAAGATCGAGTCCCCGCGCCAGAATCTCCATCAGCTCTTCGCGGTTATACGCAATGCCACCACCCGATCCGCCGAGCGTAAAGCTCGGCCGGATCAGCACCGGAAATCCGAGCTTGCTCGCAAAATCAAGCCCGTCGCGGAGGTTGTTTACAAGCGACGACTTCGAGACATCTAGCCCGATCTTGAGCATCGCGTCCTTGAACAGCAGCCGGTCCTCGGCCTTCTTGATCGCCCCCAGTTTCGCGCCAATCAACTCCACGTTGTAGCGATCCAGAATCCCCGCATCAGCAAGATCGACAGCGAGGTTCAGCGCCGTCTGTCCACCCACCGTCGGCAGCAGCGCAAACTTTCCCGAGCCGGCCTTCGATGTAAGCATCTCCGACTCGCGCCGGATAATCTCCTCGACATACTCCCGCGTCAGCGGCTCAATGTAGGTGCGATCGGCCAACTCCGGGTCGGTCATGATGGTGGCCGGGTTTGAATTCACCAGCACCACCTCGTAGCCCTCAGCCCTGAGCGCTTTGCAAGCCTGCGTGCCGGAGTAGTCAAACTCCGCCGACTGCCCAATCACAATCGGCCCCGAGCCGATCACCAGTATCTTTTGAATGTCATTTCTGCGTGGCATTTGTCTACAAATTCCTGACTTAGTGTCTGCTGTTTTTCTTGATAGCCCGATTGAACTCACCCTTGCTCGTATACACGGATGAGCATTCGTCCATGCATGCGCCGGGCCCCACAATCACAAACAAATTCCTTCGTTTCAGATAGGTCACAATCTCGCTCTGCACGTTGACCTCGCGGACTGCCGGCGCATAATCCGAACGTGCTACTCGGAAAAAGAACTTTCCATGCACATGATCGAAATGGAAGCCCCCAGCGCCATCCGTTCGCGTAGTGAACCTGACCTGGTCGTCCCGAACCAGCGTGACCTCCACATTAACCACCGGCTTCCCCGCGCTGTTCACCACATATCCACTGACGTGGGTGAGGTGCAGGGGCTTTGCAACTTCGATCTCTGCATGCAATGAGGTGCACAAGGCCAGATTCAACAACGAGAGCGCCCATGCGCCACTCAAAAAACAGCGGAGCCAAAAGCCCCGCTGCCGTTGAATGCCAGTCCTCTCGCCCACTGCAAACCTCATCCCTTCCACTCCTCCATCATCGTCCGGAGATCTCCAAACAGAAGTCCTACGGCCATGGCGGCACTTCCACCAATCGATGTTCGTAACGTCTGAGCTCGTCCTTGAGCTGCTTCGAGTTCGTGGTGGCAAAGCTGCACCTGGCGCCAGAAATCCCCAGCACAATGCGCAATCGAGCAGTACGGAAAAATCCGCCCAGATGTTGACCGACCTTCACGTTCAGGTCCAGCGATTTGGAATTAAGGAACTGAAGATGAACTACGTAGTCTCCCGGCGCAACCTTGTACCGGAATTTGCCGTGGTCGTCGGTCTGGGTCTGATCCACCTGCTTCCCATTTTGCATAACCCGAACTACAACCAGCGGCAATGGGACCCCGCTTGGACCATACACTGTGCCCTGAAGTCGGGCCAGACTCATGTCCGGCATCACAGGGCACGGCGCCGCCGCAAAACTCCTGGTTGCGCCGCTCGAACCAATCACCAGCGCAAGCAGCATTGGCGCATTCAAAAAACAGCGGAGCCTGGGCCCCACTGTCTTTACCGACTCACCAATGTCGTACACGGAGCGCGTCATCCCTTCCACTCCTCCATCATCGAGCGGAAATCCTTGAACAGATAATGCGAGTCATGCGGTCCCGGCGCCGCCTCTGGGTGATACTGCACGCTGAACAGCGGCAGTGTCTTGTGCCGCAATCCTTCCAGCGTGTTGTCATTCAAATCCACGTGCGTCAACTCCACCTCGTTCGCGTTAATCGACTCCGGATCGACCGCGAAGTTGTGGTTGTGCGCCGTGATCTCCACCTTGCCCGTGGCATTGTTCTTCACCGGATGATTTCCGCCGTGATGCCCGAACTTCAGCTTGTAAGTCTTGCCGCCCAACGCCAGCCCGCAAAGCTGATGCCCCGGGCAAATTCCAAACACCGGCACGCGGCCCATCATCCCGCGAATCGCCTTCACCGCGTAGTCCACCGGCTCCGGATCGCCAGGCCCATTGGAAAGAAACACTCCATCCGGCTTCATTTCCAGCACGTCATCCGCTGAGGTCTCGGCAGGCACTACCGTCACCCGGCAGCCCTCGCGCGTCAGCATCCGCAGAATATTCTGCTTGATTCCGAAGTCAAATGCGACCACGTGCAACTTCGGCCCGTCCACCGTAGCCGACAACAACGGATCACCCGACTGATTGCGCGAGTCATTCTCGTCGAAGTGATACACAGCCTTGGTCGAAACCACTCGTGCCAAATCCGTCCCATCCATCTTCCGAATCGCCCGCGCCTTCGCCACCAGCGCGTCCGTATCTGATGTCAGAGTCGAAATCACTCCGCGCATCACGCCGTGCGTGCGCAGGTGCCTTACCAGCGCCCTCGTATCAATCTCCGCCAGCACCGGAACGGAATACCGCTCCATGTACTCATCGGTGACCTGCTCCGAACGCCAGTTCGAACTGATGGGCGAGAACTCGCGCACAATCAGCCCTTCGATAAAGGGCTTAGCCGCCTCGTTGTCTGCCTGGTTTGTTCCGTAATTCCCGATTTGAGGATTGGTGAGAACGACAATCTGTCCGGCATAGGAGGGATCGGTGGCGATTTCCTGATAACCGGTAAGGGAAGTGTTAAAAACTACTTCTCCCTGGCATTCGCCCGGGTGCCCGTAGCCGAGGCCCTTGAAGATGCGCCCGTCTTCGAGCGCAAGGATTGCCTGCATTGCCTCTCCCAGCAGTTCATTTAATCGGTTCCCGTCGTCAGACGCTATCCACCTGTCAACTCAACACTTCGAGTCTTGCCGAATTCGAAATTGCCGAGGATTTGCAGAAAGGTGAACCGCACAATGACCATTTCTGAGCCGATTGCCTCATTAACTATAACAGCCTTTACCCGCCAATCCGCCGCCCGTCTCAAAGCTGATAATCCTCAGTCGAGACGTTGTAAACGCCTCCGTAACTGACCAGCAAATTCGCATCCCATTTCACGATCTGGAACACATCGTCCCTAGCCAAGCAACACCCTTTTGTTGCCTAATGTTGCAATCAGGAAAGGACACTCCATGGACCGCAGAACGTTCCTGGGCGTCGCCGCATCCGCACTCGCCGCTGAAGCACTTCACTCGACAGCCCTGCATGCCTTGCCGCCCGCTCCCTTGAAGCCCCAGGAACTGAAGCCCATGGATGTCGGCCTCCTCGTCAGCCCCTTCGGAGCCCCTGAAGCCACCTTCAAGCGCGTCCACGATCTCGGCTTCTCCAACTGCTTCCTCTCGCTCGATGGCTACCTGAACGCCTTCACGCCTCAAATTGCTGCCCAGTTTCGCGATCTCCTCGAAGCCAATCAACTCACCGCCACCACCGTCGAAGTCGTCGGCCCCAAGCCACTCGAATGGAATTTCACGCACGGCCCCTCCACCATCGGCCTGGTCCCGCCTGGAACCCGCGCAGCTCGCATTGACGCCCTTCGCCAAGCCTCCGACTTCGCCAAACTTCTCGGCATCCAACAAGTCCAAACCCATTGCGGCTTCATCCCTGAAGACCCCGCCGATCCCCTCTACCCAGGCACCGTCGAAGCCATCCGCAGCGTCGCCCAACACTGCCAGAGCAACGGCCAATACTTCCTCATGGAAACCGGACAGGAAACCCCCACCACCATGTCGCGCGTCCTCCATGACGCCGCGATGCCCAATCTCGCCGTCGGCCTCGACACCGCCAACCTCATCCTCTACGGCAAAGCGAATCCCGTTGACGCCGTCGATATCCTCGGCCCTCATGTCCGCAGCATCCACGCTAAAGACGGCCGCTGGCCCACAAATCCAAGCGAGCTCGGCGAAGAACTCCTCATCGGCAAAGGCCTGGTCGACTTCCGCCAGGTCTTCACCAAGCTGCACAAGATCGGCTACACCGGCGCCGTCACCATCGAGCGCGAAACCTCCGGTCCGCAGCAAATCGAAGATGTCCGCCAGGAAAAGCTTTACCTCGAGCGCATCCTCAAACAAGTTCTGGCCTGACCGTCAGTGCTGCTCGACGCACACATCCCACCAATCCGCACCAAGCACGAAACGAGGCCACATGAACCGTCGCGAATTTCTAGAAGTCGGCGCCGCATCCAGTCTGCTGCTCCTCAAACCGCGCTCCGTATTTGGATACGAATCGAACTCCGCCGTCCGTCTCGGCCTGCTCGGCTGCGGAAATCGCGGCACCAGCGTGGCCACTTCTTTCGCGCAAAACACAACCGCGCACATTGCCGCCGTCGCCGACCTTTTCCCTGACAACCTCGCCGCTGGCCGCGCCCACTTTGATCAAGTCAACGCCACTCTCAACCGCCCGCCCATCGACCCCAGCCAGCTCTTCCACGGTCCGCACGCCTTTGAGCAGCTCGTCGCCTCTTCCGGCATTGACGCCATCCAAATCTCCACGCCACCGTTCTTCCACGTCCAGCATCTTGAAGCCGCCGTCGCCTCTGGCAAGCACGTCTACTGCGAAAAGCCTGTGGGCATCGACGTGAAGCAATCTCAGCACGCCCTCGAAATCGCCAAGCGCGTCAAGCCCACGCAAAGCGTCGACGTCGGCTTCCAGTGCCGCATGGCTCCGCCCATTGCCGCCATAGCGGAAAAGATCCACGCCGGCGCACTCGGAAAAATCGGCTCCGTCGCCGCCAATTACAACGCTCCGGCCTCCACTGAAAAACTCCGCCCCGGCTCCGGCCCCGATGAATACCGCCTCCGCAACTGGCTCTGGGATCGCGCCCTCTCCGGCGACATCCTTGTCGAACAAAACATCCACATCATCGACCTCTGCAACTGGCTCCTCGGTGCGCATCCTCTCAAAGCCACTGCCACTGGCGGCCGCAATATCCTCACCCACTTCGGCGATTGCTGGGATAACTACCAGGTCGACTTCACCTACCCCGGCGACGTCCACCTCTCTTTCAACTCCACACAATTTGGTGACTACGGCCTTTTCGACGCCGGCCTAAAATTCTATGGGTCCCTCGGCTCAGCCACCGTCCCCTACTCCGGCCCCGTCCAAATCACCGGCGCGCAAGCCTGGGCCTGGACGGACTCCACCGACACCGCACCTGGCTCAGGCAAATTCGCCGCCAACGGCGCCTTTACTGACAACCTGAAATTTGCCGACCGCGACAAGGAGCGCACCTTCATCGACAGCATCGTCGCCGGTCCAGCTCACAATCAAATTGCCGCCGGAGTCGAGACAGCGCTGAGCTGCATGCTCGGTCGCATGGCCGGCCTCACACGCCATGAAGTCACCTGGGAAGATCTCCTCGCACACGGCGAAACCTACCAGCTAGGATTCGACATGGCCCAATTCGCCTAACCATCTTCATCAAATTTGTGAGGGCCCCATGCGCATCGGTCTCCCTGAAAACACCCTTCAGGCGTACGTCCCACCCGTGCCCGTCGTCCCGCTTTCCAAAGAGGCCTCCAAGGCGCTCATCGTCAGCGGCGTCTTCGCTCAAAAACCGGACCACGTCGCGTGGACAACGCCAGGCCAGGCTCCCCTGACCCTTGGAGGTCCCATGGGCGCTGTCGTTTCCGGCAACGTTGCCACAGGACTCACCTTCCACCCGCGCACCTTGCCCCGGTCCGACGATTCCCTCTTGACGGTTCTTGCCGACGTGGCCAAGCAGATTCTTCCCTCCATCGAGCACGGCGAGACCCACGGAGTTGCCGACGGATTTGCCCTCCTGGCGGCAGCTCCCGAAACCATCGAGGCACTTACCAACCCCCACCAACGCAAGACCGAGAAGTTCATACTCTTGGGAACGAGCCTCGTGAATGTGCTCAGCATCGCCAACCAATTTGTCCCGGTTCCCCATGCCGACACAGCGCTAACCGTTGTCGCCGGCATCTTTAAAGTCGGTGAACAGGTCTTCATCACGGGCGCCAATCAGTCCACCGCCGGTTGATGTCGTTAATCGCAGCCCTGACGCAAAAATCCCCCGGCTTGTTCCTGCAAGCCGGGGGGCGGGTCTAAAACTTCGTAGGAGGATCTGCCTGCTTTTCAATTTTCACCGGAGGCGACCGCTCCGCAAATTGCTCTCCAACGCGCGCCTCCTCTGTACTCTTACTCGGCGCGTCGTCCACAAAGAGTCGATGCGAAAACCTGGATTGCTTCGAGGAGAAGTGTTTCTTTACATCTGACTTGTTCCCAAAGATCATGATTGTCTCCAATCTTTGCTTTGGTCTATCGTGAGAGGTGCTCGTCTGGAGCAAGCCGTCATCAGCTAGAGGCGAGGAATAAGTACCGAACTGCCGCTAAGCATACGCTCTTAATTGGAAGGGTGCATTCCCCCGCGCAAGAAGGTTTGAGGCGATCAAATCAGAGTGACATCCCGCCCGGCGGCCCATCGCAAACCAAGGCTCTTTTCTTGGTTGGCGGTCTCCCGTTTATAGTGAATTCGCCGCTCGTAATGGACTGAAGCTCAATCTGGAAAGGCGACCTCAATGTTGTGGAATCGTAGAGACTTCGCCAAACTCGGCGCAATCGGTTTGGCTGCCCGGTACACGCCCATAATCAGCGCCCAGACCCCTGCCAAAAAGACAGGCTATGCCGTGGTCGGCCTTGGGCGGATTGCGAGCCATTTCATGCCCGGTGCGCGCATGACCACCAATTCGCAGATCACCGGACTGGTGAGCGGCCACCCTGACAAGGCGCAGCGCCTCGCCGCCGAGTACGGCATCGCCAAGGAGTCCATCTACAACTACGAGAACTTCGACGAGATCGCCAAGAATCCGGCCATTGATGCGGTCTACGTCGCGCTGCCCAACTCCATGCACGCCGAATACACCATTCGCGCTGCCAAGGCCGGCAAGCACGTGCTCTGCGAAAAGCCGATGGCGACTAACGTGGCCGACGCCGAGGCCATGATCGCCGCATGCAAGGCCGCCAACGTAAAGCTGATGATTGCCTACCGCTGCCACTATGAGCCAACCCATCTGAAAGCAGTCAAGATCATCCGTGACGGCTTGCTGGGCAACGTGCAGTCTATCCAGAGCTCGTTCGGATTCAACATCGCTCCGGGAGAATGGCGCATCAACAAGAAACTTGCCGGTGGCGGGCCGCTGTTCGATGTTGGCATTTATTCCCTGAATGCCTGCCGCTACCTGACTGGCGAGGAGCCTGAACACATCTCCGCATACGCTTCAGTCATCGATCACGACGGGCGCTTCAACGACGTTGAAGAAAACGTGTCGTGGACCATGCGCTTTCCGTCCGGAGTCGTTGCCAGTTGCAACACCACCTATGGCGCACAGATGGATGGCTTCTTCCGCGTGTATGGATCGAAGGGCTGGCTTGATGTGAATCCGGCCTTCAACTACGATGGCCTGCGTCTCACCGGCAACTTCTCCGGCACAAAAATCGACGAGCCGAGCACCGCGAAGGACCCCTCGCACTTCCAGGCCCAGGCGGAGCATTTCTCTCACTGCCTGCAGAATGGTCTGGAGCCGAAGTCGCCGGGCGAAGAGGGCCTGCGCGATATGCGCCACATCACGGAGATTTACCGGTCTGCGGGCATCAAAATCTAGACGTGTGTGAGCCCTGTCAGAGCCGTTTTCCGGATCCACCGAACGCAAACGTCAATATTTCAGCTCAATGCGAATCGCGTGTGCCATCGCAACCCCGACATTTTTTACCGTGTGGACCGTAGCCTCGCTCCAGCCGGCAGTGCCCTCCTCGTGCTTCGACACCGTCTTCTTGCCATCCTGCGTCACAGTTTCATAAGTGCTCGCAGTAACCGAGATCACCACACCGTGGCGATGGCGATGCAGCGGCTCCGATACCCCCGCCGGAATACGATCATCGATGACGCGGACAAACTCATTCTCAAAGATGAGCTTCTGCGTCGCCGCGCACACCTTCAGGGAGTCGAGGGAATCGTCCTTGGACTGCGAATGTGCCAGAAATGCAACAGTCACGCAGGCAACGGCAAGGCTCGCGAAAAGAAGAGCTTTCTTCATGGCGTTGATTCTACCCGTCATGGCAGCGCCGAGACGGGCTTCGCCCCTACTCCAACACGCCCGCGCATCCCGCGTAGGCCAATAAACAAACACAGCCTTCCCGTAAATCAAATGCCTATCGAGGCCGATGAAGCCCTCCGCAACCAAACTGGGTGTCGAACATCGCCTGTCCAATCTCGACGGCGAACGGAAATCCGGAACCGCACCAAGCATTTGGGAAGCTAAAATATGGAAGTGAACTTCAGCTTTCGTATCGCTTTCAGCGTTCCCTCAATAAATTAGAAATATTGCACTATTTCCTAACGTAATTCGATGAATTCATGTCGTGGAACCGATTTGCACTGCACAAATTCCAGGAGGAGACCATTGAGTTCTACGGCGAGACCATTGAACAGGGTGCCGCAATTGGATGGGATACGCGGTTTCGCAGTTGCTGCCGTGGTCTTTGTCCACCTGAGCCCGATGCTCGAATTTAGTGCCGGGAAAAGCCTGCTCAACATTGCCCTTTACCACATTTTTCACGTCGGCTGGTTGGGGGTCGATATCTTCTTCGTGTTATCCGGATTTCTTATAACCGGCATCATTCTTAAGAGTCGCCACAAGCCGAATTTTTGGACGGTATTCTACGCTCGACGCGGCTTTCGCATCCTGCCCGCATTTTTTGCGGTCTTGGCCGCAACCGTGTTCGTCGCTCATTTCTTTGCCGCTGAAGCCAAAGTCTCTTCCAGCTTTATCTTGGCCGCCGTGTTCTTCATGGCAAACTGGACCATCGTCACTTCCACCGAATCGCCGCTTTTAGGCCATCTATGGTCGCTCGCCATCGAGGAACAGTTCTATTTTCTCTGGCCACACGCTGCAAAACGCCTATCAAACTCAACCTTGCTCAAGTTTGCGCTTTCCCTGGCGGTTGCCTGCGAGCTCCTTCGGATCGTCCTCGTCGTACTGCATATCAATGCCTATGTCATTTACAAAATTACGCCCACACGAACCGATGGACTATCCATTGGTGCGGCATTGGCGATTGGCATCGCGTTGCCGTCCGCGCATCGATTCCTGGCTGACTACTGGCGGCGCATTGCCGTCTCCGCCGCCACACTCTTGGTAATTGCTTTTTTGGTTTTACGAGCCGGGTTGTTCGAGTTCAACCCGTGGAGCCAGGTGATGGCCATTCCTGCTGTCGCCGTCCTCACCGCAATGCTGATTTTTGGTGCGATGGAATCGACCCTTCCCGCAGGATTGGCATGGTTCTTCAGTCTTCCATTCATGACCTACCTTGGTCGACGAAGCTATGCCCTATATCTCATTCACGTTCCAGTATTGGTTACTGTTGAGGCTAGCCGACGCAATGGGCGCCTCCACAGGTTGCCTCCAGGCGGCGCAGTGAATTCCCTCTTGATGATATTGGCCGTCGCAGTTTGCCTTGCCCTTACAGAGATTTCGTGGAAACTGATTGAATCTCCGGCACAGATTCTGGGGCACAGATGGGTACGAAATAAGGAGGGTGGAAATCGCGCGAACCTCTCGGAGGAAGAGGCGATTACTCAACTGGCGAATCAGAATCGGTTGCGCCAATAATGCCCCTCATTGGTCCTCCTGGACGGCCGACACTACTCCACCACACCCGCATCCCGCGTAGGCCAATAAACAAACACAGCCTTCCCGTAAATCAAATCCCGGTCCACAGGCCCAAATTCCCTGCTGTCCGACGAAATTGATCTGTGATCGCCCATCATGAAATACGCATCCGCGGGCACCACCATCTCCGCCTCCGACTTCGTATCGCGAAACTCCTCCGGCACATAATGCTCATCCACCATCTTGCCGTTCAAAATAACCATGCCGCGATCGATGCGCAGCCGGTCCCCCGGCAACGCGATCACACGCTTGATGTAGCTCTTGGCAGGGTCGCGCGGATAGTGAAACACCACCACGTCCCCGCGATGAATCGACTCGAAATGATAGACAAATTTATTGATGAAAAGCCGGTCATGATCCTCCAGCCGCGGCAGCATGCTCGTGCCTTCCACGCGCACCGGCTGGTACAGAAACATGATGATCAGGATGGAAGCGACTACGGAGATCAGAACGTCGCGCAGCCATAGCCCAATGCCACTGATCCGGTCGCGCCCCTCCTTCCCCGTGGTGACGGGTTGCGGTTCAGGGGTGGCGACTACCTGCGGTGGTTCTTGAGGGGTTTCTAAATTCGGCGGTAACATTTCTTTCTTCTAATAGATTACTCGCAACCAAGCCCTCCCGGGGGACACATTACGGGCGCCCGGCGAGGCTTTTCCATGGGCCGCGGTTGGTCCGCCGCCGGAACCAGCGCCGTCTCGGTTCCCAGGCCACGAATCCCCTTCAAATTCTCGTCCTCCAGAATGAGCGGCCTCTGCAGCACCATCTCCACCTGTGTTCCCTGCTGGATATCCACATCCGCGCCCCGCGTAAACAGGCTCACCAGGGCCGCCGCGCCCACTCCGGCTGCGATCCCCGTAAGTCCACCACCCAGCGGATGGCCGGAACCAAGCCCTGCAATCGATCCCACCGTCCCGCCCGTGGGAATGGCAACCTCCGCCACCTTGCCCATGTTCCGCGTCTTGTTGCCCGCCTGCTCGATCGTGCCTTCGCCGTCGTTCTTCACATTCTGCTGGCTGGCCCCCGGAAGGCTATTCACCAGTCCCGGAATCTCCACCACCGAGCCGTTGGGAAAGATGATCGACGTAAAGTGCATGTCCAGTTGGGCCTTGCCCTTCATGTGCCCGGCCCGTTCCACGCGATCCACCACGCCCTGAACATAAACACCCGCCGGAATCATCACCCTGTTCCCCACCACCACCGGAAACGTCGACGCCAGGTAAACGCCGTCACCCGGCTTGGCGCTCTTGGTGTTAAGCGCGCTCCGCAGTTGCAGTAGCACCTTGGTCCCCGCCGGAACCGTGTAGGTTCGCTTGGCAGGCGCCGCAGCCGGTGCTGGCGTCCCCGCAACTTGATCGGTCGCCTGTGCCGCTTCCGGAGTGGGCGCTGGTATCGATTGCGCAGGCCCCGCCGGTGTCTCTGCCGGGTCCTGCGACTGCCCGCAGACGGCTTCCGGCCCAAACGCCAGCAAACCAAATACCATCGCCGCCATCGCAGACCGCCCCATGGTGCGCATTCCTGCCTCCAAACCCCTGCTCTTTCAACTGTTGCCCTGGTGAATAGACGAAATCCACGAACCCAAGGATAGCCCCGGATCTTTCCCGTTACACCAAAATTAAAAACATCACATTCCGCGCAGCCCTTTTCGCGGTACGATTCTTACCATATGGCTAGCGAAACCGTCCCGCCCTCTGTCGCGCCGGAATCTGACACGGTGCAATTCGCCGACGCTCACCGCGTCCTGCAGGACGCAATTGCCGCCCACGCCTTTCCCGGCTGTGCCTACGGTGTCTTCGCCGGCGGCCGCGTGGTCCACGAGGGAGCCCTCGGCACCTTCACGTACGATGACCCCTCGCTCCCCGTCACGCCCCAGACTTCGTTCGACGTGGCCAGCCTCACCAAGGTCATAGCCACCACCGCTGCCGCCATGCTGCTCTACGAACGCGGCCACCTCGACCTCGACCTGCCCATTGGCGAGTTGCTGCCCGGTTTCATGATCGGCCGCCCCGCCGGAACCCACGCACGCAGCGTCACACTCGCTCATCTCCTTGCCCACAACTCAGGCATGCCCGGCTACGTGGAGTTCTTCCGCGCCCACTCCTCCGCCGCCGGCATCCTCCGCGCCTGCCTCGAACTCCCCATTCAAGTTGCTCCCGGCGAACGCGCCGAATACTCCGACCCAGGCTTCATCCTCCTCGGCAAGGCCCTCGAAGTCATCGCCCACGAACCCCTCGCCGCCTTCCTCCATCGCGAGATCTACCACCCCCTGGGCATGAACCACACCCGCTTCAATCCCGGCATCTCGCAGCGCCTGGCCATCCCGCCCACTGAATTTGACACCACCTTCCGCTACCGCATCGTCCAGGGCGAGGTGCAGGACGAGAACGCCTACCTGCTCAATGGAGCAGCGGGCCATGCCGGAGTCTTCTCCAACGTGCATGACCTGCTCCGCTTCTCCGAGACCATCCTCGCCGCCGTCGGCCATCCCACTGTCCCCGGCCATACCCGGCTTTTCAATGGATCCACTGTCGAACTCTTCGCCCAGCGGCAGGCGTCGACCGGCAGTTCGCGCGCCCTCGGCTGGGACACGCCGTCTGGCCAGTCCGCTTCCGGCACTCACTTCTCCACCCACTCCATCGGGCATCTCGGTTTCAGCGGTTGCTCGCTCTGGATCGACCTCACCGCCGGCGTCGCCGTGGCGCTGCTAACTAACCGCACCTGGCCCGACCGCCAAAGCCAGCTCATTCGCGACGTGCGTCCCGCTTTCCATGACGCCGTCAGAATGTCCCTCTGACAAAGGTCCCATGTAAATCGGTTTGGCTGAATAGGAACTAAGGTTATTTTTCAGTTGCCCGATTTCCAGATACTATGTAAATAGGGACCACCTTGATGCTATCGACAACTGCCGTGCAAGCGAACGCCACTGCCCAGAATAAAGAGGGCGCAAAGACGGACCAGGCGTCCTTGCTACAGCAACTCACAACCGAGAGCCAGAACGAAGCCTCCCAAGGCTTTGATACCAAGTCAGCACTCGAAATCGCCCGCATCATCAACCACGAAGACTCAAAGGTTGCGGCGGCGGTCAAGAAGGCCCTCCCCGAAATTGCCGAGGTCATCGACCACGTCGCGCGCAGCCTTCGCGACGGCGGACGCCTGATTTACATCGGCGCCGGTTCCAGCGGCCGCATCGCCGCACTCGACTCCTCCGAGTGTCCCCCGACCTACTCAACCGCCCCAGGTCAGGTGCAGTACATCATGGCCGGAGGACCCAAGGCTCTCGCTTCCGCCGTTGAAGTCAATGAAGACTCCGAGGAGCTTGGCCAGCGCGACATCGCCCGCCGCCGCCCTACCCGCAAAGATGTAGTGGTAGGTCTCTCCGCTTCCGGCCGCACTCCTTATGTCGTCTCCGCCGTGGCTTACGCCCGCGCTCGCGGCGCCTTTACCGCAGCCGTAACCTGCAATCACGGGTCGCCCATCTCCGAGGCAGCAGACATTTCCA
>JANXQR010000806.1 GCA_025353435.1 Acidobacteriota bacterium
CGTTCCCGCTCCCATCAATGGACCGGTTCGTTACCTCAAGGCACATGAAGTTCGGCAGCGAATCTGTATAACCGACCGCGCGTTTCCCGGCGTCGTCAATCAGGAGGCGCGCTTCTTCCCTGGCCAGCGGCGGTACCGCACTCGTGGGCACAGTAATCGCCAACTGCCCCGGAAGCTTCAAATCGCTCAGCGTCGCTGCCGCTGCAATCGTCGCTGGCGCACTGGCCTTTCCCGTCCCATTCTTCGCTAGTTCCGGAGAGGAACTTGTCCCATCGCCTTCCACGCTGAAGCTCAACGACTGTTCGGTCGTCTTGCCGCCCTGGTTGAGATAGGCCTTGATCTCATAATCTCCAGGGGCCAGCGCATTCGACCCAAAGCTTGCCAGGTAAGGAATCGCGCCGAATCCAGCATTCAATTTCATGGGCAGCGGCATGCGCCGTCCCGGATTGCCGTTGTGAACCACTTCCATCTCCAGCATCGGCGGCTCTTTCGACGCCGCGTCCGGGTGCAGGATGAAGAAAAGCGAAATACCCTTTGCGCTCGCCGAAAGTTCGTCAGAGATGTTTGCCGTGACCCTGCTGTTTTCGTAGCGGAGTGGCTCCATCGGATCGTCTTCGTCCTCGTGGATCTGATCCATTTTGCTGACCAACACCATGTCGCTCAGCGCCAGAGCGCCAGGAGCGCTCTTGACCTCGAAGCTGAACCGCTGGGCGGCAGCCTTGTCATTGTTCCGATCCTGGATCACTACCTCCGCCGTATATGTCCCCGGCACCGCTACAAAATGCCTTTGCATCGTGATGGCGGTCGAGTGGTCCCGATCCAGCGACTCCAGGGCCCCACGCTTGGTAAAGTCATCGGCAAAATGCTCCACCACAACGCCGTTCTTGTCCTTGATCTGCGCCACAATCGATGCGTGCGCCGAATATAGATTGGTGTGCGTATCTTCCTTCGTATCGAGCGCTGAAATCGGGACCTCGACCGCCAGCGTGCTGGTGTTCCCATCCGCCATGTCGCCGAACTTCAAAACCGCGGCGCGAAACTTGAAGTCACTCGGTATCTGCGTTGCACCCAGGATCTTCAGAAGCGGTACTTCGAACGGCCGTGTCCCGGCCTCTGCACCCGGCGCAACCGCATAATATCCGCTCTTCGACTGCACCCGCAGGCCCTTGCGAAGCGCCTTGACGCCAATGGTTCGGAAGCTTCCGTCGTACTCCGTGATGGGCGGGGTGTAGCTGGCCTGGTAGTAGGTGGTCAGGTCCTCCACCATCTGCTCAAGAGGCCGCTTCAGGTTGTTTTGCGCGTCAATATAACCGCCGCCGGAGTTCTCAGCCATGTCTGCCATCGGGCTCTTCACATCACCCAGAGGATCGTGCTCGGTCTGGCTGCGCATAAAGTCCGTCATCACCTGAATGTCTTGCTGCGGACCCCACACATTGCCTTGCGGCCCCGGCGTGCCTGCAATTGGCGCGCCGCCCTCCTGCTGCATACGCACGACTCCCACGGCACCATTCGGAGTATTGGCAATTACGTCGGTCCCCGGCTCGAACGGCGCCTTGGCATTGGCCCGCGCGTTGTCCCTCTGGTACTGGCCAGAGGAATTCATGGCATCCATATCAACCGTGTAAATCGTCACGCCGGCCTTGGTGGCGGCAGCCGTAATCGACTTCACCATCTCCTTCGCGGCCGAATCCATCTGGCGATTCTGCGTGAAATAAATGATTGCCTTGCGATCCCCAGCACGCTGCTGCGCCTTCACCAGCGCCAGCAATCCCGCCAGTGAGCGCGAGGCATGCTGCTCAAGCGCGATGCGCGGTCCATCCTCGAGTGCCGTCAGCAGAATCTGCGCCCTGGTTCGCTCCGCCACATCCGCGTGCCGTCCGGTTGTATCCGCGCCCGTTCGCGCAATCGATATCAGATCCTTCTCCGCCTGTGCCGCGGCCTTCGTCCGCCCCGGCTCCGCCTTGTCTGAAACAATGTTCAAATCCTGGCTAAGCGTGGATTGCAGCGACGTGGCATTGCTTTCCGTCGCCAGATTTACCGCCACTTCCACCAGCCTGCGGTCCGGGGTAAATCCCTGAAGCAGCCGCAGCCGCCCCGCATAATCCATCACCGCAATCGAATACCCCTGGGTCGGCAGAGCCTTCAGCATCTTCTGAGCCGCAATGTTGGTGCTCTTCGCCATCTGCCCCAAGAAGCGGTCAAATACCAGGGTCACCATGTGCCCACGTGAGTTCTCGCCCCGCACCAGGTGGAAGTCATTCAGCTTGACCGCGGCGCCGTTATCCGTGACCGCAAAATCCTCAGCCTTCAGATCCGTAATCAGCTTGCGGTGCTTGTCGTGAACCACCAGGTCAAGCGAAACCTCATCGACATTGGTGATGACGGATGGCGCCTGAACCGGAGTCTGGGCTGGACTTTGAACTGGCGTTTGAGCTGGCGCTTGTCCTGCTGTCTGGTCCTGGGCAGTCGCCGGCGAAGTCGTGGTTGGTGTCTGGCCCGCTGACGCAAGAACTAGGAAGGCAAAAAGCCCATACAACAACAAATTTTTCATTGGTTTAGCTCTCAAACTCTCTGCGGCCTGCGTGCTGGGGCTAATGCGGCGTTCTCCCAAAGCGATTTAGGACGCGGTTTTCTCGCGAGAATTCAGTTGCGGAAATTCTACGCCGTACCGGGATTTCGCGATATGAATTCTTCCTTCCAGACACTTCCAAATCGCGATTCCTGTCGCTTCCTCTGCGGAGATTCCACCCGCAACCCTTAATTCTCGGTGTGAAACCGAACAACAAACAACCCGTGGCACACTTGTACCTGTGACCAACAAAACTACGCCCAAAGACAACTCGACTCCGGTGCCGTCCATCACCACTGTGTCCAGCCGCGAAGTCTACCGCAATCCGTGGATGCGCCTGCGCGAAGACCAAATCCTCCGCTCCAACGGCAAAACGGGCATCTATGGCGTGGTCGAAAAAGACGACTCGGCCATCATCCTCCCCATCGACGGCGACCACATCTGGCTCGTCGAGCAGTTCCGCTACACCATCCAGGAGCGCGCCCTCGAGTTGCCCCAGGGCGGATGGGAGATGAAGGTCGAAAACCCCGAAGAACTTGCCCGCGGCGAGCTAAAAGAGGAGACCGGCCTTCTCGTTAATCAGATGACCCCTCTCGGCAGCATTTGGATTGCCTACGGCTTCACCCGCCAGAAACAGCACGTCTTTCTTGCCACCGGCCTTACCCAGAGCGAGCCCGATCGCGACGAAGAGGAGCACGACCTTCAAGTACACCGTGTCCCCATCCTCGAATTCGAACAAATAATGCTCGACGGCCTCATCCGCGACGCCAGCACCCTGGCCGCCTGGAGCCTCTACCTAATGTGGAAAGTGCGCCAATAGGGCAGGCCAGTGATTCGGAGGGAGGCGGGGGTTTCAACCCCCGCATATTACCGGCTAAATCGACAACGGCTTTAGCCGCGGCGGTCAACATCTTTCAGTTCGATGCGTCACCGCGAGTTTCTCGCAGCATGTCTGACTCTCGACCTGTCTCGATCGCCTCTACGTAATATCATCCGTATCGAAAATCGGCGCAACCGTGCGCTTCTTCGGCACCCCATGCACGCTGCTCAGCAGATCTTCCACCACATCCTCAAGCTGTTTCTGCGATTCGATCACCGCACTCATGCTCGAGATTTCGTCCTCGTCGAGCGCGCGCTCCACCAACGCCACCGCGTGACACTGTGCCACATGGTCAAGGTTCAGACCCTCGGGCGTTTTGGCCTTGATGCTCACCTGGCTCATCTCGATCCCCAGCAGGTCAGCCACGCGCGAACGCATCTCGCCCGCAAGCGGTCCAATCTTCGGAGCCGTCAGCACCAGCGTCGTGTCGATGTTCACAATGCGATAGCCGGCATGGTGCAATTCCTCCATTGCCAGCTGCAGAAAAATCGCCGAATCGGCATCCTTCCACCGCGCATCACCCGGCGGGAAATAGCTCCCGATATCGCCTGCCGCCACCGCTCCCAGCAGCGCATCGGTCACGGCATGCAGCAGCACGTCCCCGTCGGAGTGCCCGGCCAGTCCCTCTGGATGGTCAATGGTCATGCCGCCGATTCGCAGCGGTACCCCCGGCTTGAAAGCGTGCGAGTCCCAGCCAAATCCAATGCGTGTGTTCATGGTTTCCAATAAACGAAAATTTTCGAAAAGTAGGCGGAACAACCGCGCGGCACACTCAGTGGACTACATCCGCACCCTTCAACATTATCCCGGTCTCACTCACCGCGCGCGTTGGTGGAGATAAAACTCCGCCAACTCCAAATCGCCCGGCTGCGTGATCTTCAGATTAACGTGAGAACCGGGCACCACCGCAACCGAATGTCCCGCCCGCTCCACCACCGACGCCTCATCTGTGCCAACAAAGCCGTCCGCCGTCGCCTCCGCAAAGGCACTCTGCAGAATGCTGAACTTGAATCCCTGCGGCGTCTGCGCCATCACAATAAACTCCCGCGGAATGGTCGAAACCACCAGCGCCCCATGCGCCGTCCGCTCCACCTGCTTGATGGTGTCCACAGCAGGCAGCCCCACAATCGCGGCTCCAAACTCCACCACCGCGTCAATGGTCCGATCAATCGTAGCCGCGTCAATCAGCGGACGAACCGCATCATGCACCAGCACCACGTCATCGGGATCAGCCTGGATCGCCGCCATCGCATGCAGCACCGACTCCTGCCGATTATCGCCGCCCTCCACCACCTGTACGCGCCCGTCGAATCCGTTCTCTGACACCTGCGCCTGCACCCGCTCGATTTCGGTCTTCCGCACAGCGACCACAATCGCCGTCACTCGCTTTACCGACGCATAGGCGCGCAGCGAATGCACCAGGATCGGCACACCGTCCAGTTCAAGAAATTGTTTCGGTTGCGGTCCGGCCATGCGCGTGCCCAGTCCGGCTGCGGGAAGTATTGCGAAGACTTGCATAACTGGCCGAGTATACAACGCCACACGCAGCGCACGCGGTCACGCTCCAGCCCTCAATCGCCCGCCGGCTCCAGATAGCGCATCTCGTTCGTCGCGCCGAATCCGAGCTTCTCGTACAGCGGCCGCCCCGCATCGGACGCATGCAGCGTGATGACCCGAATGCCTCGCCGCCGACTCTCCGCCATGCACGCCTCCACCCCTACCCGAGCCAGCCCACGCCCGCGATACTCCGGTTCCACAAACACGTTCAGTATGTATCCCCGAATCTCCCCCACCGGATCAAAAGGTCCCGGCGGCCAATCCATCAGCATCAATCCCGCTGAAGCCACCGGCCGGTCGCCATCAAATGTGATCCATCCAAAATATTTCCCGTCCACCATCATCCGTTCCAGCCAAGGAACGCAGTTCCGCCGCAGCGTCTCCAGCACGTCTTCTTGTGTCCCGCCAATCGCGGCGAACATCGCCTTGCGATGAGCAGCAATCAGCGCAGCATCCTCCGGCCCAGCCCTTCGTGTGTGCAGCATGAGCCCAGTGTAGGGTTCTCCAAAGCTGCAAATCAACCCGGCCCCCCATCCGCGCCGTATGATTTTCCCGTGCCCTCTGCATCGCAGCCCGTCCTCGCGCTCGACACACAAAATCTGCGCCCCGGCATGCGCCTCGCCATCGGCGTCTCCGGCGGTGCCGACTCCGTCGCGCTCCTACGCACCCTCGCATCGCGCAGCAGGGAACTAGGCCTCGTCCTCCATGTCGCCCACCTCCACCACGGCCTGCGCGGCGCGGAAGCCGACGACGACCAGTCCTTCGTCGCCCAACTCGCTGCCCAACTTCAGCTCCCCTTCCACACCCACCAACTCGCCATCCGTTCCGAAGCAGCCGCCGATCCAACCATCAGCAAGCCCGCCGAATCCATCGAAGAAGCCGCCCGCCGCCTTCGCTATCAATGGTTCCGCCAGCTCATGTCCTCGGGCCTCGTCGACGCCGTCGCCACCGCCCACACCCTCGACGACCAGGCCGAAACCGTCCTCGCCAAATTCCTGCGCGGCGCATGGACTGAAGGCCTCTCCGGCATTCACCCCATCGTCGATTTCCCCGAAGGCCGCATCCTCCGCCCCCTCCTCGCCACCACCCGCGCCGAAGTCGAAACCTACCTAAATTCCATCGGCCAGCCCTGGCGCGAAGACTCCTCCAATCGCCATCTCACATTCACCCGCAACCGCATCCGCCACGAGCTGCTCCCACTCCTCGAATCCTGGAATCCCCGCCTCCGCGACCACCTCTCCCAGATGGCCGAACTTGCCCGCGACGAAGAAGCCTTCTGGTCCGACGAAGTCATCCGCGCCGCCACCGCCGTCATTCTCACCGGCCGCCCCGTCCGCGGCGGCGGTCGCGCGTCTGCTGAAGGCCTCGCGCTCGACCTCACCCAACTCGCCGCCTTCAAACCCGCCCTCCAACGCCGCGTCCTTCGCCATGCCGCCCAACAACTCGGCTTTGCACCCGACTTCCGCGCCACCGAAACCCTCCGCTCCCTCGCCCTCTCCGGACGCGCCGGCCAAAAATCCGAGCTGGCCGGCGGCCTCCGTGGTGAACGCACCCACCGCGAACTCCGCCTCTCCATCCAGTCCGCCGACGCCGACCCCGCTTCCCTCGCCAGCACCCTCACATCAGCCCTCACAATTCCCGTCCCAGGCGAGCTCACCGCTCCCAACTACGCCCTCCATCTCCGCATCAGTTGCGCCTCTCCATCGCCCACCTCTGCCACCCTCCGCTCCTGGAAGCCCGGCGACCGCGTCCACCTCCGCCACTCCAGCGGCCCTCGCAAGGTCAAGGAAGTCCTCGAGCGCATGAAAGTCGCCGGCGCAGCCCGCGCAAATTGGCCGGTCGTCGAACTCGACGGCCGCATCATCTGGATGCAAGGCGTCGCTGTCGAGCCCCAACCCGGTGTCGAAATCATCGCGACACCCCTCTAAGCTCTCACCGGTTCGAACTGTTGTGCTCCCAACGGAATACCCCAAAATTCCAGCATTCCCATCCCCGTATTCACGACGGTACTTTTCGCTCGCCCATCCCATGCAGGTTTGCCCGCCTTGGGAGTACAATTTGATCTACTGCTCATCCGGGCGGCTCGCTTGCGTTGTATCCCCTGGCGGGTTATTGAACTTTTGTGACCAGAGTGGGGTCAAAAGCGTCTTAAAGGGTGTGTAGGCGGTACGAGGTCCTCACGGATTCTCCCCCGCCGGGAAAAGAGGAGTCCTGGTGAATTCAACCGTAAAAACTATCATGTTCTGGGTCTTCATTCTCATCTGTCTGCTCATGCTGTGGACGGTCGTGCAAAAAGGCACCAGCGCAATGGGCAAGGATCAGGAGTTCTCCTATTCCGACCTGGCCGCCAAGGTCTCCGCAGGCCAGGTTCAGGAAGCCACCATCCAGGGCGCCGATCTACACGGCAAGCTCAAGGGCAGCAATGCCCAGTTCCACACCAACGTGGGCGCCAATTATGAGGACTTGAAGAAGGCCATGCTGGCGGCCAACGTCAACTTCACCATCAAGGATCCGCAGAACAACGGCCTGCTCCTGCAGATACTCTTCAACGTTGGCCCCTTCGTCCTCATCGGTGCCATCTGGTTCTTCATGCTTCGCCAAATGCAGTCTGGCGGCAACAAGGCGCTCTCATTCGGCAAGAGCCGCGCCCGGCTGCTCTCCATGCAGCAAAAGAAAGTCACGTTCAAAGACGTGGCCGGCGTAGATGAAGCAAAAGAAGAGCTGAAGGAAATCATCGAGTACTTGCGCGAGCCGCAGAAGTTCCAAAAGCTCGGCGGAAGAATTCCGAAGGGCGTGTTGCTCGTCGGACCTCCCGGAACCGGCAAGACCCTCCTTGCTCGCGCCGTCGCCGGCGAAGCCAATGTTCCGTTCTTTTCGATCTCCGGTTCTGACTTCGTCGAAATGTTCGTCGGCGTTGGCGCAAGCCGCGTTCGCGACCTCTTCGAACAAGGCAAAAAGAACGCTCCCTGCATCATCTTCATCGACGAAATCGACGCCGTCGGCCGCCATCGCGGCGCAGGCCTCGGCGGCGGACACGATGAGCGTGAGCAGACCCTGAACCAGCTCCTCGTTGAGATGGACGGCTTCGAATCGAATGACGGCGTCATCCTCGTCGCCGCCACCAATCGCCCTGACGTGCTCGACCCCGCACTGCTTCGCCCCGGCCGTTTTGATCGCCGCGTCGTCGTCGGACTGCCCGATGTCCGTGGCCGTGAAGAAGTCCTCCGCGTCCACATCAAGAAGGTACCCGTAGCTGACGACGTGAACCTCAACGTCCTCGCCCGCGGAACACCGGGATTCAGCGGTGCCGATCTCGCCAACATGGTGAACGAGGCCGCCCTTAACGGCGCCCGCCTCAATCGCAAGCAGGTCACCATGTACAACTTCGAAACCGCCAAGGACAAAGTCCTCATGGGTGCCGAGCGCAAGTCCATGCTCCTCACTGACGAGGAGAAGAAGGTCACGGCATATCATGAAGCGGGTCACGCGCTGGTCTCGTATCTGCGTGATCACTCCGACCCCATCCACAAGGTCACCATCATCCCCCGCGGCATGGCGCTGGGCGTCACGGTCTACCTGCCTGACGATCGCCACAACTATACCCGCGAGTACCTTGAAACCCGCTTGGCGACTGCCTACGGCGGTCGTGTGGCGGAGGAGGTCTTCCTCAACCAGATGTCCACCGGCGCCGGCTCCGATATCGAGACGGCAACCGACCTCGCCCGCCGCATGGTCTGCGAGTTCGGCATGAGCCGCCTTGGCCCCCTCACCTTCGGCAAGAAGGAAGAGCAGATCTTCCTCGGCCGCGAGATCGCCCAGCACCGCGACTTCTCTGAAGAGACGGCCCGCCAGATCGACCTCGAAGTCCGCCGTCTCATCGACGAAGCCTACCAATCGGCCAACGTCATCATCACTGCGAATCAGGAACCGATGCATCGTATCGCAGCCGCCCTTCTCGAGCGCGAGACCATCGACGCCGAAGAAGTACGTCTGCTCATCGAAGGCAAGGAACTGCCCCCCATGCGCTCCATCCTGGCCTCGCCCAGCGACACCGGCAGCGGCGGCCAGCAAGTCCTCAAACCCGAGACCCGTAACGGTGGGGGCTTCCCTGAAGGCTCCCCAAGCCCCGCATAACCATTTCTCATCTAACCGATTTAGGGCTCCCCGCGCGGGAGCCCTTTCCTTTGGCCTTCGTGGAATTTTTCTTGCCGCCGGTGGTGAGATTGAGAGAAGCTCCATGCATACCGGTGGTGAAATGCAACGAGCAGGCGTCGTCAGGTTCCGCTCTCACGCAAGGTTGCAGGTGGCGCTCCTCTTCTGCGTTGCAACGCAGGCGCTCCTTCATGCACGAACTTCGCAGCAAGTTGCCGACTCCCATCCGCCGGATCCGGTCGCGGAGTTGAAGAAGAGCGATGATTTGGAGCCTTTCTTACTCGAGCAGTCAGTCCGGGATCACCGCATCGATGCAATTCCCGTCCTCGAGGAAAAGTTTGCTGCCACTCGCGACAACGAACTCAAGGCGAACATCGCCAGTGCACTGCTTCGTCTCGGCGCTGACGACTCGGCGTTTTGGGACTTCCTTCTCGATGCGACAAAGACCGCGGTCCAAAGCGATGCCCCGTCCGCATTCGAATACGACTCCGAGGGAAAAATGCGGCCATCCGCGCAATTCCAGACATGGGTCGAAGCCAACCACATCCCGAAAGAGAAAGCGTTCGAAGATGAGGTGTACCACCGCCCCGGCATCGTCTTGTTCCTCGGCATCACGGGTGACCGCCGCGGCATTGCGCTATTGCGGCAGGCCTTGAACTCATCCAATTACCTCATCCGATCGAATGCCGCCCTAGGGCTGGCCAAGATTGGTGATAGGGATTCGATCCCGCTCATCATTGATGCCTGCAAGAGCGCGCCCCGGGACGCAGCGGTGACCATCGCGTGGGCCCTCGCCTACTTCGACGATCCGACGGCCCAGGCTGCGGCGCAGACTTTTCTTTCCAAGCCGTTTCGCGATGCATTGATAGAACACCCCGTCCGCGGAACCGACCCCTTCCGCTGACCGTCAGGCTCCGCAACGCCGAGCATCGCGAGGACGTTAACATCCTGATCCCGCCCGGCCTGAAGTGAGGAGCCGTTCGACCAACGATGAAGAGCGCGGATATGGCATCCTGCAACAGCGCCGATTATCCTTGATTGCGAGAAGGGAGAAAGATAGATACCCATCAAGCGCCTAGCATCGGGATGGAATATCCGAAGGGTCACCACCCACCCGGGGGAAATGCTCAACGAAGAGTTCCTCAAGCCCATGGCAATCAGCCAGAACGCCCTGGCCATGAAGATTCGCGTCCCCGCCACCCGCATCGGCGATATCGTCCACGGCCGACGCGGCATCGCCCCCGACACCACCCTCCGTTTCGCGCGCTACTTCGGCTACAGCTCCGAGTTCTGGCTCAACCTCCAGCAGATGCACGACCTCTCCCAGGCCCGCCTCCAACTCGGAGAAGCCATCGAACGCGAAGTCGAAGCTTTAGTCCCTTAGTCCCTTAGTCCCTTAGTCCCTTAGTCCCTCAGTCCCTCAGTCCCTATTCCCTACTCCCTCCTAGTCCCTAGCCCCTTTCGTTATGCGATACTCAAAACGATATGTACAAACGGGTAGTTCTCAAGCTCTCCGGTGAAGCCCTTGCCGGCTCCCGCGGGTTCGGTCTGGATGCTGAAAAAGTAGCCGAAACCGCCGCCGAAATTGCCGAAGTTCACGAACTCGGCGTCGAGATTGCCATCGTAGTCGGCGGAGGAAACATCTTCCGCGGTGTCGCCGAGCAAGCCCGCGAAATGGACCGCGTCAGCGCGGACAACATGGGCATGCTCTCCACCATCATCAACGCCATCGCGCTCCAGGACTCTCTGGAACAGCGCGGCGTGCAGTGCCGCGTCATGACCGCCGTCTTCATGAACCAGATCGCCGAGCCCTACCTGCGCCGCCGCGCCGTGCGCCACCTCGAAAAACGCCGCGTCGTCATCTTCGCAGCCGGCATCGGCAACCCCTTCTTCTCGACAGACACAGCAGCCAGCCTCCGCGCCATGGAGATCAAGGCAGACGTCCTCCTCAAAGGCACCAAGGTCGAAGGCGTCTATAACGCCGACCCCAAGCTCGTCGCCGATGCCGTCAAGTACGACGAGATCACTTACATGGAGATCCTCAAGCAGGGCCTCAAAGTCATGGATCTCACCGCCGTCAGCCTCTGCAAAGACAACAACCTGCCCATGATCATCTTCAACATGAACCACCCCGGCAACATCAAGCGCGTAGTCATGGGCGAGAAGGTCGGCTCCCTCGTCACCGCATAGAGACCTCCCAACTCGGACGGTATCCATCTGCAACAAATCGCGTCACGGCCTCATGCAGATTCGTCTAACCCCCCAGTGGAGACGCGCAAGCCAACCCGGCTGAACGCGTTGACTGGCCTGCGCACCTTCGCGGCCATCAACATCGTTCTGTTCCATTTCTCCAATCCCCAATGGTTCGGCATTCTCGCCCCCGTCGTTAATGCTGGTTACGCGTCCGTCAGCTTCTTCATCCTGCTCTCCGGATACGTGCTCGCCTACAACTACGCGGAGCGCGCTCGTGCCGGCAAGCTCAGCACGGTGCGGTTCTACGAAGCCCGC
>JANXQR010000815.1 GCA_025353435.1 Acidobacteriota bacterium
CCAGCAGATTGAAGTCCGCGTCATCAAGCTGAACAAGAAGCGCGGCAACGTCGTCGTCAGCCGCAAGGAAATCCTGGAAGAAGAGCAGAATTCCAAGCGCGGCCATACGCTCGAACAGCTTGGCGAGGGCGCGATCCTTACGGGTACGGTGAAAAACCTGACCGACTACGGTGCGTTCGTCGACCTGGGCGGCATTGATGGGCTGCTTCACATCACTGACATGAGTTGGGGCCGCTTGACCCATCCGCGCGACCTGGTCAACGTCGGCGACGAGATCCAGGTGAAGGTGCTCAAGTTCGACAAGGATAAGCAGCGCGTTTCGCTTGGCTTCAAGCAGCTAACGCCTGATCCGTGGCTTGACGCGTCGGAGCGTTACCCCGAGGGCGCACACGTCAAGGGCCGCGTACTTTCGGTCACTGACTACGGTTCCTTCGTAGAATTGGAGCAGGGCATCGAAGGCCTGGTTCACCTCTCTGAGATGACTTGGTCAAAGCGCCTCAAGCACCCCTCCAAGCTGGTCAAGCCCGGCGACGAAGTAGAAACAGTTGTTCTCAGCGTAAACCCGGCCGACCGCCGCATTTCGCTTGGAATGAAGCAGCTTATGGAGAATCCGTGGGAGCATCTCACGGAGCGTTACCCGGCCGGTACAGTTGTTGAAGGCCGCGTTCGCAACCTCACTGACTTCGGCGCCTTCATCGAGATCGAGGATGGCATTGACGGCCTGGTGCACGTCTCCAACCTGAGTTGGACCAAGCGCGTCAAGCATCCTTCTGAAGTTGTGAAGAAGGGCGAAAAGGTTAAGGCTGTCGTTCTTGGCGTCGAGCCGCAGAACCGCCGCCTGAGCCTGGGCATCAAGCAGCTTCAGCCCGATGTCTGGGAAAGCTTCTTCGCTCAACATCGTGTGGGCGACGTGGTGCACGGCAAGGTTCTGCGCACGGCACAGTTCGGTGCTTTCGTTGAAATTGCTGAAGGCGTGGAAGGTCTTTGCCACGTGTCTGAGGCGGTGGGCGACGACGGTCATCCGGCCAAGATGGAGCAGAACGAAGAGCACGAGTTCAAGATCATCAAGATCAACGTGGAAGAAAAGAAAGTGGGTCTCAGCCTGCGTGCGATTGGTCAGGAAGCCAGCCGCGCAACGGTGGAGAGCTACAAGGCTGAAACTCATGGCGGCAGCAACAAGAGCCAGAGCCACAAGCCAGTCTCCAGTTCCACAACCACTCTTGGCGATCTCATCAACTGGCGCAAGAACGAGCGGTAAAGTTCGCTTCGGCGAAGTTGCTCGGTTTTACGCGGACACGGCACAACGGCCACCCTTCGGGGTGGCCGTTGTGCGTTTGAAGTCTAGGTGGCGAGCGTGCTCCCCGTCCTGGTTCTTCTAATTAGGACCGCCAGGGTGCTGGTAGCCTTCCACGGCCTTGAAGGGTTCGGCTTACATCTTATCCCTGTCTTACTTTGTTGGGACGTCTTACTATTGATAGTCGGCTTACCCTGAAGCTCTTCCCGTCCGGGCCGCCAAGCCTGAAACGATTCCCAGCGAGGTCAGCACGCAGATCAGTGCGAACAGAAACGCGCTTGCGTAGCCGAATGCACCAATCACTGTCCCCGCAATCGGCCCCACCAGGAAGAAAGACACGTCCGAGAAAACCGTGTACACGCTCAGCGCGGTTCCACGATTGCGCTCCGGTACGCGCCTTACCGCCTCAACACCGATCGCGGGAAACACCAGCGCGAATCCAAATCCTGTGAGTCCCGCCGCTGCGAAGGCAGTCCACGGCGTGCGCGCAAGCCACAGCATCAGCACTCCCAAGGCTTCAACAGAAAGGCAAGTCATCGCAACGGGGAAACCGCCGAAGCGTTCGATGGTGTGAATGAACAACAGTCGGGCCGTGATAAACGCCATGCCGAATGCTGTGAGGCAAAGCGCTGCCCCGTCCCAGTGGCGACTCGCGTAAAACAGGGTCACGAATGTGGCAAGTACGCTGTAGCCCACGCCGCCGAGCGCCAACCCGATGCCGTGCGGCGCCACCCGGCCCAACACGCTTTGGAAGGGCAGATGCTCGCCTACCAAAACTGGTACCGCGCGTTTGCTCATCGCAAATGCCAAGCTGGCCCCGCAAACTGCAATCGTGAGAAGCCCCAGCGAAACCAGTCCGAAGTGCGTCTCAAGCACCACGCCCAGCGGAGCGCCCAGCGCCATCGCCCCGTAGGTGCAGATCCCGTTGTAAGAGATAACCTTAGCCGTGTGCTGCTGCCCCACAGTGCTGATGCCCCACAGCGTGGCGCCAGTTGAACCAAGGCTCTCGCCCACTCCCAGGGCAAGTCGGCTCGCAATCAGGCAAACGATGCTCAGCCATGGCGTGCCGTGAAATAAGGCAGCTGCAACCAAGAGTGCACCGCTTCCAGTGCACATTGCCATTCCCCAGATGACCGCAATCTTTGCGCCGGAGTGGTCGGAGATATGGCCCGCCCAGGGGCGGCTCAGGAACGTGGCAATGTATTGAACGCTGATGACCAATCCGGCCAGGGCGGCACTGAATCCCATGCGCAGGTGCACGTAAGCCGGCAGAATTGCCAGCGGCAAGCCGATCGCCAGGTAGACCACGAAAGTGAACGTGGTGAATCCGGCAATTTGGCCTGCAATGCCGAAGCGCCCAATAGGGGCAGCGTCTGCCCCGGCCCGTTCGGGGAGGGAGATCGTGCCGCCGGGGGAGATGAATTTACGGTCGGATGCGGTCAAACTCCAGTATATCGAAGGTTAAAATTCCTCTCCGCGCCTACCGTACCCGAACCCACGTAAACTGGACCGGTGGGCACCGCATTCCATATCGAAAACTTCGGCTGTCGCGCCGCTCGCGCTGACGGTGAGGCCGTGGGTGAACGTCTGCGCGCCGCAGGCCTAAGTGAAGAATCGTCTGCGGCCGCGGACGTAGTGATCGTGAACACCTGCAGCGTCACCGCCGAAGCTGACCGCGCCGCGCGTGCATTTATTCGCCGCGCCCACCGGCTCAACCCTGAGGCGAGGATTCTGGTTACCGGTTGCTATGCACAGCGTGCGCCCGACGAATTGGCAGAGATCAAGGGAGTCGCTGCGGTGGTAGGCAACAGCCACAAAGCGCTGGCTCCGGAGATCGCCATCCGCCTGGCGCATGGAAATCAGGACCACGAGCCGCCTTCATCCGATCTCATTCCTGTTCGCAATCTCCTGACCGGCCCGTCCTCGCAACCAACACCACTCTGGGTCGACGACCACTTTGCCCACTCCTTTATTGAAGAGGCCCAGCTGGTTCCCGGGGCTCAGACTCGCCCAAACCTTAAGATCCAGGAGGGCTGCAGTAATCGTTGTACTTTCTGCGTGATTCCGGAGACGCGAGGACACTCGCGAAGCTTGCCGGAGGAGTCGGTTCTTGCGCGAGTGCGGAGCTTCGTGGCAGCCGGCGGAAATGAACTGGTGTTTTCAGGCATCAATCTGGGCCGCTGGGGTCGTGATCTTCCAGCCGAATCCGGAAGACCACGACCGTCACTTGCCGGCATCATCCGTCGAATTTTTGCAGAGACCGACCTGCCCTGGCTGAGGCTCAGTTCCATCGAACCGATGGATTGGGACGCCGACTTGATCGCGGTGCTCAGGGAATTCGGAGGCACCCGCCTGGCGCGCCACGCCCATCTTCCTCTCCAGTCCGGATCAGACGCGGTCTTGCGGCGTATGCACCGCCGTTATCGCCCATGGCACTACGCCGAAAAAGTCGGCGCCCTGCTCGACGCCGCCGGTCCCGACCTCAACATCGGCGCCGATGTCATGGTCGGATTCCCTGGAGAAACCGACAGCGAATTCGCCGAGACCTGCGAATTGATTCGCGACCTCCCCTTCGGCTATCTCCACCTGTTCCCGTTCTCACCCCGGCCGGGAACTCGTGGCTGGGCAATGCACGCCGAATCACCTGTTCCACCGACTGCGATGGAGGAGCGCATGGCGACATTGCGATCAATCGCTTCGCAAAAGGTCCGAGCGCACCGTCATCAATTTCTGGGGCGAAGCGTCGCGTGCATCACGCTCCACACCGCTCCCTCAATCGCAGCACGAGGGCGAACGTCGGCTCTCAGTGAAAACTTCCTTCCTGTCGAAATTGACGGAGAGATACCGGCGAACCGCCTCGTAACGCTACATGTAACAAATATGGACTCTGACTCCGTTTTGCTCGCTTCTTATCACGCCTGATTCTCACTCGAAACTTTTGACTAACCACAGTTACAACAAAGCCCTTTATTTACAAGGGGTTTCTAAATACCGGAAAAGTTTGTCAATGTAAATGCTTACAAATTTTCGTCTCTTGACATGGGTGGGGAAGAAGCGCAGGATGAGGACAATCTGGCCACTATGAAGGCTTGTCTCTACTTGAGCTCAGAGAGAATCTCACTGTCACTGCCGTGTCCGGTTCGCGGACTGGTCCAATTTCCCCCAGGCTGACCTCACGTTTCACTGAGGTAAGTTTTATGGTTGTGAAGACGCAGGAAAATGGAAGAGAAGTGCTTGGTTTGCGCGTTGGCGCGGCCAATGTTCGAAGATATTTTCCCAGAAGCATGGGCGCCGTCGAGTTGCTTCTCGGCGATCTCCGCATCCAGTGCATGCTGCCGCCCGATTTCTGGAAAGGTCAGCCGGAGATCCGTGATCCCCGGTTGGGTGCATGGTTGAATCACAAGGTTTCCAGGGAACGCATTAACCGGAAACCAATCGCATTGGCAATGGAACACGCCGGCGGAAATTCCTTCACGCTACAATCGGTGTCCTTCGCAACAAAGCGGAGCGCCCGTTTGGTTTCAGCTGTCGGCGTATAGTCAACGTTTGAGCGCAAGTTGCTAACGTCCTTTGAGCTGCAATTGAGCTTCCATCTCAGTATGCGAAGCAACGTAAGGCATCTTGCCGATGGCGCAGCCTCACCTTTCAGCCACGCTGGTTATTCGGCAACAAACTAAAGGAGATATCCATGAAGTCGACTCGTATTCCCAACGAAATGGAATCCAGGGCAGCTGAAGCCCTGGGCGATTTGCTGCACCAGGTTTCATCCATCAAGACTCGGGATATCACGTTTCAGCCGGCGAGCCGGAAGTCCGACATCGTGGCAAATATCGACGTGCTCGGGCACAGACATAAGCTGGTTTGCAATGTGGCCGACGGCCAGCCTGACGATGTAAGGCGCGCCCTGCAGAAACTTCGCACCTGCGCTGCCAGCAAGAAGGACGATGCCACCACTGTGCTGATTGCGCCCTATCTTTCGCCCCAGGACCGCGAAATGTGCTCGAAGAACCGCGTCGGTTTCGTGGATATGCAAGGCAATGCGCGCCTGATGGTCGACGAAGTATTTATCGGAAAGCGCTCCGTGAAAAGTGTGTCGGGGCCCGGCGAGAACGCCCGAATCCACGCATAGTCCCGATCCGGCGTAGTCAGCTGACCGCCGTCAGGGCGCAATCGCAACCAAACCGATGCTATACTCGTGGATACGTTCGCCTGCCGGCGGCGAAGCGGATCTAACGGTCCAGTCGGCATGAACACGCTCTGGAGGAGTACCATCGCTTTCGATAAACGAGCCGCCAAGTCCTTTATTCGCATTAACGATCGAATTCGCGCGCGAGAGATCCGCGTTATCGACGAAAACGGCGAGCAAATGGGAATTCTGCCGCCCTTTGAGGCACTGAAGATCGCCCGCGAGCGCGGTCTTGATCTCGTCGAAGTCAGTCCCAACGCAGTGCCCCCCGTCTGCCGCATTCAGGATTACGGCCGCTTCCTCTATGAGAAGGAAAAGAGCGAGCGCGCTGCCCGCAAAAAGCAGAAGGTCATCACCATCAAGGAAGTCAAGTTCTCGGTTACCGTGGACGAGCACGACTACCAGACCAAGAAGAATCAGGCCGTTCGATTCCTGACTGAAGGTGACAAGGTCAAGGCCAGCCTGCGTTTCCGCGGCCGCCAGATGGCCCATCGCGAGCTCGGCTATGCCATCATCAACCGGCTTATCCTGGACATCGGCGAGGCAGGCATTGTTGAATTCATGCCTCGCATGGAAGGCACCATCCTGCACGCAATTGTGGCACCCTCGAAAAAGCAGGAAGCTCCAAAGCCCAAGCCGGCCGCTCCGGCTCAGCAGGCAACCGCTTCTACTGCTCCTACCGCTCCAACCGCCCCAGCCGTCCAGTAATCTTCAATTCAGCACTAGAAAAGGCCGCCCGCGAGGCGGCCTTTTTTGCTATCAGTCGCGGCGTTCCGGCATGCACATCCCCACTTTTTCGAGACATCGGTGCTCACAGAATTCAGAGTGCACCGTGTGCTAGACTCCGTTCCGTCATGCGCATAACATTTCGCTGGTTGCCAATCACCCTTCTCATTCTCGCCTTTTCGACAGTTTCCAGTCCGCAGCAAAATGGCTCCGCGCCGCACCTCGAAAAGAGAGGCTCAACGACCCAGCTGATCGTCGACGGCAAACCCTTTCTGATCCTCAGCGGTGAGCTCCACAACTCGTCTTCTTCGAGCCTCGAATACATGAAGCCGCTGTGGCCGAAGCTCGCCGGGATGGGCTTGAATACCGTCATCACGCCGCTCAGTTGGGAACTCGTCGAGCCGCGAGAGGGCACTTACGATTTTTCCCTGGTCGACGGCCTCCTGGCCCAGGCGCGCGAGGCGCACGAGCGTGTGGTTTTCCTCTGGTTGGCAAGCTGGAAGAACGGCATGTCGAGCTACGCGCCTGTGTGGGTAAAGCAGAATACAAAGCACTTTCCGCGGGTCGTCCAGCATGGCAAAGAAGTGGAGATCCTGAGCCCCATGGGCAATGCGACTGAGGAAGCCGATGCCAAGGCCTACGCGGCTCTCATGAGCCACATCAAGGAAGTCGACGCCCGCGATCACACCGTGGTGATGATGCAGGTGGAGAACGAAGTCGGCGTTCTGGGCGACTCGCGGGACCGCTCCGATGCGGCCAACCGAGCGTTCTACTCCGCCGTGCCGTCCGAATTGACCAGCTATCTTCTGGCCCATCGCGACAGCTTGTATCCGAGCCTGCGCGCGCTGTGGGAGGCCAACGGCGCAAAGACCTCCGGCACCTGGGCGCAGGTCTTCGGCGACTCACCCGGCGGCGACGAGATATTCATGGCGTGGCACTACGCGCACTTCATCCAGGGAGTGACCGCCAAAGGCAAGGCCGCCTACGACATCCCGATGTACGTGAATACGTGGCTGGCCGGCGACGATTCCAAGCCCGGCAGTTACCCGAGCGGCTGTCCCGAGCCCTGGGTTGTTGACGTGTGGCGCGCAGCCGGCACGGCGCTCGACCTGTACGCCCCCGACCTCTACGCCGAGAATTTCGTGGAATGGTGCCGCCGCTATCACCGCACCGGCAATCCGCTCTTCATGCCCGAAGCACGCGGCGGGAAAACCGGAGCCGCCAACGTTTTTTACGCGCTCGGAGAAGAGGCCGGACTCGGCTTTTCGCCCTTCGCCATCGAAGATGACACCGACCCGAACAGCGACCTCGCCGCCAGCTATCGCGAACTGGCCACTCTTGCGCCAATCCTCGCCGAGCATCAATCGGCCGGCGACGCGCACGGTTTCGTACTCGACAAAGCCCACCCTTCCGTTGATTTCACCGCCAACGGCTACGCCCTCCACGTTGCCCTGGACGAGATATTCGGCCACGGTACCGACATGGGATACGGTCTGATCATGGCCGATGGCCCGGATCGCTTCACCGGCGCCGGCAAGGGATTCCGCGTCTCCTTCAGTCCAATCAACGAGAAGGACCGCCAAGTCGGCATTGGGACCATCGACGAAGGCGTTTTCGAGGACGGCAAATGGGTCCCCGGCCGCCGCCTGAACGGCGACGAAAACGACCAGGGCCAGGGTTGGCGGGTCGATAGCCGAAGCATGCACACGGAGAAGGTCAGCCTCTACCGCTTCGATTAGCCAGCTGCGCCGCCGGCCAAAACACCCGCCGGTAGCAGTGAAACTCCGCTTGCGTTATACTCAATGAAACCTCGAAGAGGCAGGGAAGTCCCTGTCTCGCGGGGATTTGGGAGCCGGCCACCAAGCCAGCCCCAAACGAGAAAAACAATGCCCAAGTTGAAGACCCATACGGGCGCGGCCAAGCGCTTCAGCAAGACCGGCACCGGCAAGATCAAGCGGGGCCAAACGAAGACGCGGCACATCCTTACTTCGAAGTCGCCAAAATCGAAGCGCAAGCTGGGCAAGACCCTGCTCGTTTCCGATGGCGACTACCTTAAGGTAGCGCGCATGATTCCTTACGCCTGATCGTTGCGCCGCCTCCAAATATGGAGACGGCACATCTGGGCCTCAGTGGTGAGGCCCCCGGCAGACCCAAAGTAAGGTCGGCCGAGAGATCAAGGCTTGAATGAGCGAGTGAAGAGGTTGAACGCCAATTTCGCATAGATTGGCCCTCCTGCCTCCAGCCGCGTAAACCACGTAACCAAACGGAGATACACCATGCCTCGCGTAAAACGTAGTACTAAGAGAAATGACCGCCGCAAGAAGATTCTTGAGAGGGCAAGCGGCTACTTCCTCACAAAATCCAAGCTCTACCAGGCAGCCCAGGAAGCAGTCGAGCGCGGCCTCAAGTTCGCCTACACCGGCCGCAAGCAGAAGAAGCGCCAATTCCGCTCCCTCTGGATCGTCCGCATCAACGCCGCCTGCAAGATCAACGGCACCAGTTATTCCCAGTTCATCAACGGGCTCAAGAAGGCCGGCATCGAGCTGGATCGCAAGATCCTGTCTGACATCGCCATTCATGACGCAGCCGGCTTTACCAAGCTGGTGGAGCAGGCGAAAGCCGCTCTCACCAGCGCCGCAGCCGCCTGAGCCAGAGTCCGCGCGCAGTCACCGACGGCCTGAAGCTCAGCTTCAGGCCGTTTTTCTTGCCATTAGAAGGCGGTTCAAACGCGGACTATAATCCACGCAAGACTCTGCGAGGCGCATGAAAGTTCGCGACGTCATAAAGCTGATCGAGAACGATGGTTGGTATCAAGTTGCGCAAAAGGGGGGCCACCGGCAATTCAAACACCCTTTGAAAGTGGGTCGAGTGACGGTCGCAGGCCATCCATCTGAGGAAATAGCCAAGGGCACTTTCAACAACATCCTAAAACAGGCGGAACTGAAATGATGCAATACGCAGTTGTATTCGAAGTGACCCCAACGGGCTGGAGCGCTTATGCTCCTGATCTACCAGGCCTCGGTGTTGCAGCGCCAAGCATCGAAGAGGCGGAACGGCTGATCCGCGAGGGCATCGAGTTCCACATCGAGGGACTTCGCGAGGATGGGTTACCAATTCCCGCCCCTGCGACACGGGTAAAGCAAATCGCCATCCCCGCGTGAATTCTGCTTGACACAGCCGCCCCAATCCGTGGGTTATTCTGCTCTTTACGCATGACAAACGAAGAATCGCCAAATCTATCATCCTTCGATGATGAGTCGTTGAATAAAGCCTTTGCCGCCCTTGAGCAGCAGGCTCGCGACGATGCATCCTCCCTCGACAGCCCCGACGCCGTCGAAGCCTTCCGGTTGCGCTGGACGGGCCGCAAGCAAGGCCGCCTGAATGACGTGTCCAGCCGCTGGCTCAAGGCCGCTCCGTCCGAGGCGAGAAAGTCCGTAGGCGAGCGATTCAAGACCCTCAAGGACCTCGTCGAAGGATTGCTAGAACAAGCCGCTGGCTCCGGCCCGACTGACGCGACACTCGCCGCGGAAGCCATCGACATTACGCTACCGGGCACCCGCCGCCTTACCGGCGCCGAACATCCCATCACACGCACCCTCAACGAGATCGTGTCAGTCTTCGCCGCACTCGGCTACTCGGTTGGCGTGGGCCCTGAAGTCGAAACAGACTACTACAACTTCGAGAGCATGAACTTCCCGCCAGGCCATCCGGCGCGCGACACTCAAGACACGCTCGTTATCGCCAATCAGGAAAAGCGCGGGCTCCGCGAACGCCTCCTCTTGCGCACCCACACCTCGCCCGTGCAGATGCGTACCATGGAGCGGCAACCGCCTCCCGTGCGCATTGTCATTCCCGGCAAGGTCCACCGCAACGACGCCGCCGACGCCACGCATTCGCCCATCTTCCATCAAGTCGAAGGCCTCTGCGTCGACACCAACATCACGTTCAGCGACCTCAAAGGCACGCTCGACCATGCCATGAAGGCGCTGTTCGGCTCGGCGGTCAAGACCCGATTCTTCCCGTCATTCTTTCCGTTCACTGAGCCAAGCGCCGACGTCCAGATCAGCTGCATCTTTTGCGGGGGAAAAGGCTGTCGCAAATGCAAGAACTCGGGCTGGATTGAGCTGCTCGGTTGTGGCATGGTCGATCCCGCAGTGTTCGCGTTCGCAGCAGAAAAGCAGCCCGCCTACGATCCCAAAAAGATCTCCGGCTTCGCCTTCGGAATGGGTGTCGAGCGCATCGCCATGATGAAGTACGGCATCAGCGAAATCGGCCAGTTCTACGCCGGCGATATGCGCTTCCTCGGGCAGTTTGCATGATCAAAGAGTTAGCCCGCTAACTCCAAGCAAAGGATGTAAATGAAGATACTGACTAAGTGGCTCAGGTCGCACTTATCTGAATTACCCGCAAGCGACACCCAACTCGCCGAAGACCTTACCCTGCGCGGCATTGCCGTCGAAGGCATCTACGATGTGGGCGCGGGCAACGGCTCTCTGTTCGAGATGGACATCACCACCAACCGCGTCGATGCCATGAACCAGTACGGCATCGCGCGCGAGGCTGCGACAATCTACGGTCTCGAACTCAA
>JANXQR010000839.1 GCA_025353435.1 Acidobacteriota bacterium
CAAGATTGCGGAGACGACGACGAGTGCAGCCGAGGCCGCGGACAAACTGGAAGTGGTTGCCAGCAAGCAGGCGGGGCTGCTGGGTGTGAGTGAATTGTCAAACGATATGCGCGATCTGCGCGAGGCAATCCAAGCGGGAAATGCAAAAGCGCGACTCGCCGTCGACAAATTTGTGTGGACGATTCAGAAGTGGATCGGCAGCTACGTAGCGGAGCTTGGCGGACTGGACATGATGGTATTTACGGGCGGCATTGGCGAAAACGATATTGCATCGCGCGCTGAGATTTGCGCAGGGCTTGAAGTGCTCGGCATCGTGATCGATCAAGAACGGAACAATGTGCGCGGCGAAGCGGTTATCTCCGCTGAAGGCTCGCCGGTGACGGTGCGTGTGATTCCGCCAGCGGAAGACCTGATCATTGTGAATCATGTGCTGCGGATGGTGGGGGTCTAGATTGTTCCTCGCAAGAGATGTTCGGAGCTTCAGGAAACACGTTTGCTGATCTACACTGATAGGTTGATCTGGAGTTTTATTCATGCCTTCGGCAACCGTTTCCAATCATCAGCAACAGCTCCCATCGCAAGCTCTACGTCGCTTTGCGTGGGGCGTGCTGGCGTATTTCATTGCGGTCATTCTCTGGGGAAGCCTGGTGCGTGCGACCGGGTCCGGCGCGGGGTGCGGCGATCATTGGCCGCTTTGCAACGGCACTGTCATCCAGCATTCGCCGCGTTTGGACACGATGATCGAGTTCACGCACCGCATCACCAGCGGGTTGTCATTTTTCTCCGCCGTGGGGCTGTTGATTTGGACCTTTCTTGGAACGGGGCGCGGACACCTGGCTCGTGCAGCATCAATCGCTGCGGTTGGCTTCACGCTGGTGGAGGCGATCCTAGGCGCGCTGCTGGTGAAGATGGGTTTGACTGGCCAGAGTCAGTCACCACTGCGCGCTCCGTATCTTGCGCTCCATTTGACTAACACGCTGCTGCTGCTGGCTGCATTGACACTCACGGCGCACCTGCTTGAAAGGCGAAATGGGTACACGAGCAAGACGATTCGGTTGGAAGCGCCGATCGGCGCGATCGCTGCCATCCTCATGGTGCTGGTTGTTGGGGTGACCGGGTCGCTGGCGGCACTGGGCGATACGCTGTTCCCGGCGAAGACGCTTGGAGCAGCGCTGACGCAGGATTTCTCGGCGGCGAGCGGTTGGCTGGTTCGCTGGCGCTGGACGCATCCCACTGTCGCTTTAATCGCTAGCGTCTTTCTGGTATGGCTGCTGATGCGGGCGCGCAAGCAGACGGCGAACTGGGACAATCGCGGGCTGTCTGCGCTGGTCCTGGCGCTACTGGCTGCGCAGTATGTGTTGGGGCTGATGGACGTGCTTATGCTGGCACCGACGTGGTTGCAAATTGCTCACCTGCTGGGAGCGGATGTGCTGTGGGCAGCGCTGGTCGTGCTGACGGCCCGGGTGACGCTTGAGCCGGCAACTACAGAGAATATGACTTAGAAGCCAAGTTACATGCTACCTATTTCCGATCCATGATCTATTTCACCAAGACTCCGGCGGCGGGATAGGCATCGTCATTCGCAGTCGCTTCTATGACTGGCAGCGTGGGCGTGGCGGTGAGCCACTCGATTTTTCCGTCGCGAAGGATTACGGTGTCTTCGGCTTTGCCACCGCGAATGCTCGGGTTCCAAGCGAACGCCTGACGATTCACAACAGTCTGAGTTCCGTCGGGTGTTGCGACCCACTCGCGCTCGCCATATCCGGTGGGACCGCCCTGGTGATGGAAGCGCTCCTCGCCCGGAAAACCTTCGGCGGCGTACCTTTGCTGTGCAACGCGGAACAGTTCCGCAGATGTGGCGCCGGGACGCGACGCCGCAAGCAGTGCGGCATTTACGTTGGCTGAGGACTGGAACCGAGCGGCCAGTTCGTCAGGCAGTGGGCCGAAATGCACAAAGCGAGTGATGGAGATGGTCAGCCCCCACTTTCGCGAGCAGAGATTCAGCATGGCGTATTTCTTAAGGCGGTTGCCGCGCGCCACTGCGTGCTTGTATTTGTAGATCCTTTCGTCGACCGCATAGAGATAGACCGACGGCAGAATGCCGCGGCGAAGAAGGTTGGCGGCTGTGATCGCTTCAAGGTCGTATTCGGTGAGGCCGGGCTCGACTGATTGGAGTGACTCGACCGTGGCAGCGGCGGTTTGGGCGCCCAGCCATTTGTAACGCGCAATCTCGGTCACGCTCAGCGATTGCCGCAACGGATAGAGATTTGCGGGCGTGGTCCCGGGCTGCGGTGTGTCGGAGGCGAGCGGGCCATCGGCTAGCTTGAGTGCCGATTGAAGCGTCTCGTCCCCGAACCACGGGAAGATCACGGGCTCGAAATCAAGCGAGCCAAACTCCTCATCGTGAAGGCGCGGCGCTTCGTTTTCGGATGTAAAGTAGTAGCGCTTGCCCGCTGCGGTCACGAGGATCGAGCCCACACCGGTTTCGCCTGGAGTGAGCACGCGCAGTTCGACTGCACCACCGGTCACCCAGGCAACGTTTTCATTTCGGCGAATGAGGACGCCGGCGAGGTGCTGCGATTGCAACCACTCAACCAGCGCCTGGTGCT
>JANXQR010000852.1 GCA_025353435.1 Acidobacteriota bacterium
CGCCCAGGTCCGTGTTCTCCATCAACGCCCGCGCGGCTGCCGTGGCATAGCTCCCGCCACTCCCAATCGCCGCATACGGTTCATCCGGATCAATCACGTCGCCCGACCCTGAAATCAGAAACGTCTGTCCCTTATCGGCCACCAGCAGCAGCGCCTCCAGGTTGCGCAGCATCTTGTCGGTCCGCCAATCCTTGGCCAGCTCCACCGCCGCGCGATTCAGGTTGCCGGCATATTGCTCCAGCTTGGTCTCAAACCGCGTAAACAGGTTGAACGCGTCGGCCGTCGATCCCGCAAAACCCGCCAGAATTTTGTCCTGGTACAGCCGCCGAATCTTTTTCGCGGAATGTTTCAGCACGTGATCGCCCAGCGTTACCTGCCCGTCCGCGGCCATCACCACCTGCTCGTTGCGGCGCACGCAGATCACTGTCGTCGACCGAATGCGGGGGCGTTTTGCCGTTCCGGAATCCATACCCAAACCCAAGAAAAACCTCCGCAAATCGTGCCTTCCAGCATGCCGGAATCACACAAAGCGCAGGTTCGAGTATAGCGCAGCACCCACCGCCCCAACCGGCTGTCAAGCGCGTCACGGCCGCCATGAATAAGTGAGTTTGATGGCCAACTTGTTTTGATAAAACTCCGGTGGATTCACGTCGACAAGGCTGGCAAAGCTTTGGCCCGCCGTGTAGATCACATAAAGATCACTGTCCGGGCGATAGTTCCAGCGGAGCCGAACATTTGCCGTGGCGGCCCTGGTGTCCGCAGTATTCATCTGGAGCAAAGACGTCAGCGTCAGAAATCGCGAAAACGAATAGTTCGTCTGAAAGCTCCCGAAGAGCACGGAAAACTTACCGTCGGTGGTCGGGAGCCGAAAACGATTCCACTGCTCGGCAAAATTGAATGAGAGGCGTTCGTTGGCGCGATACGTGGCGCGAACACGAGCTTCATTCAGGTGTCCGCTGTAGTAAGTTCCAAAGCGCTCAAAGAATCTGACTGTCAGCCGGCGATCCTGGGGAGATCCATAAGTGAGCTGATGGCGAGACCAATGGTATTCACCCGCCGGAATGAAGACCTTTTTGTAAACATTGAAAGGCTCGGAGAGGCGTTGCGTGATGACATCCGCAATGTCGTTGTCACTATACGATCCGTTGTTGAATTCGATCCGCGCCGTGCCTTGCCATTCCCGCGTTTGAAGGACATGGTGGGTGTCTAGAGCATGAAAGACGAAGCCTTCAAAGCTCATCTCGCGCACCCCACTGATTTTCGGCCGCGGCCTCAAGTTCAAGTCGAGGTAGTCGCAAATGCAGTCAGTTCGTTCAAGGAATCCCACACCGGGATTGAAGTTCGGTCCAACCCTTCGATGATCCGCAAAAACTTCGAGCCAGTTCGTCTTAAAAGTGAGTCCCGCGCCGCTGTCGGTCTGTCCAGATGCGATGTCCTGGGTGCGTGTCTGAGCGGCAAAACCGCTCAAGACCAGGTTCCTGAAAAAAACCAGGCGCGCGTCAGCACCGCTCGACTGGTTATAGCTATCGGTGGGATTGCCCGATCGTTTGTCTATACCCATCACGCCAACGTAAGAGCCACCCCACAGCGAGCGCTTCAGTCGCGTCACCGCATAGTTGGCGTAGGGGTTCGGCCCTGCGCTCCGCGTCTCGACATCCATTACGCCCAACTCAAAGCTTCCCAGTGAGCCAGTTAGCTTGCCACCCCCATTTACCGGGACTTGTTCGCCCGAGTCAGGATCGATTCCGATTTGACGGCTGAAGAAGAGCAGGTCGCTCTCGCCACCGAGCGAGAAGTTGAATACCCCGGCATTTTCGAGGAAGAATTGCCGCTTCTCTGGAAAAAACAGCCGGTATGGAGTGAGGTTGAACTGCTGAGTATCCACGTCGGCGTCGGCAAAATCGGTATTCACTGTGAAGTTGGCAACGAGGTTCGAACGCAGGCCAATCTTCACATCCAAGCCGCCGGTGTCGAGCGCGCTCGCTCCCGGCGTCAATCCGGTTCCAGCAGTGCTCGATGGGTAATGGTTGAATCCGACAAGACCGTAAGGCTTGACGATGAAAAGACGACCGCTCCCAATATTCGAAATGCCGCGCAATTCGCCGGCCTGGCTGATCCGCGTTGCTCCATCGACGCGCCGCCACCCTGACCACAGGTCCTCCTCGTTCTTGCGCCGGATGAAGCGCTTGAAGTTGATCCCCCAAATCACATCGCGCGATTGCATGAAATTCAACGTCGCAAACGGAACGGCAACCGTGGCCGTCCACCCGTGTTCAGTGATACGCGCTTCTGAAGTCCACACACCGTCCCATCCCGAATCTCCGTCGTCTAGCCCCTGGTTAGATGTCTGCTCCTCCGTCACCAATGCGTCGCGTTGCGTGCCCAGCGGGTTGATCTGAAACACATAAGCGTTGCGGCGATCGTGAGCCGAGTCAATGACGATCTCGAAATAGTCGTCCAACTCCTGGCTCACGTCGCGGCGCAGTTCGGTCGCTACCACGCCTTTCGGATTGGAGTCGAAACACTTGATGCCGAAATACACTTCACGCTTGGTGTAGAGGATGCGAACTTCTGTTCGCTCCGTCGGGGCCTGGCCCTCGAACGGCTCTCGCTCGAGAAAATTGACAATCGAGGTCGCCTGGTTCCAAAGCGGATCGTTGAGCGTTCCATCCAGCTTTGGCGGCTTGTCCACATACGTGGCCTCCGCAGATCTCAACGAATCCGGAATTCCAGTTTGAGCTTTCGTCGATTGCGAACTCTTTGGGAGCTGGCCATGAAGACACGGAAGGAACAAGCACAGCAATCCCACTACGACCGCAGCGCCTTTCGGCTCACAAATTCTGGCCCAGGGCGATCTTCGGTCGAACGCGCAGATTCTCATTTCTGAAGTGGTGGCTTCTTGATTCTAATCGATGAATTCGTCGATGTTCTCTAAGGGGAAACGGGCCAGAAATGCCTTCGTTTCGACGGACCTTGGTTTCGACAGATAAGGTCTGAGCATCGGCGCGAAGTGCCGGCAGAAGGGTTTTTGCGCTAAGGGTTCTCGCGATAGGCAAGGACCAGTGAATCTATTTCACCGTGAGGTTAATGGTGGTGAACGCCGCGCCGCCGCAGTAGTCCCACTCCTCCACCACCGTATGTTCCGCTCCGGGATTCAAGGCAACCGTGGTGTTGAGCTGCGTACCGTTCACTACAAACTTCAGGACATTGTTGACGTAGATCCCCATTGCGGCCACGCCCTTTGCGCAGGTGTTTGTGGACGCGCTTGCCACATAGTGCACCGGCGAGGTAACCGTGGTTCCGGCGGCTGGCTGCGCCACCGTGACGCCAACTGCGACGGCTCCAGTGAAGAACTCCGCCATTGACGGCGCGACCGCGGCAAGTCCTGGAGGGTTCGGCATCCCCAGCAACTCCGTGAAGGTGCGGAGCATGCTCTGGTGCTGATACACCGTGATCGATTGCTGCCTATAACCAGCGCGCACGCCAGGCCCCCAGAACACGGGAGACACGTGACCGCCGCCCCACGTCAAATCGGTGCCTGCCCCTTCGTCGAATCCAACCACAAGCACGCCATCGCCCCCCGCCTTGAACGCCGGGAAGGCGGAGATTTGATTGACCACGTAGGTCTGCAACCAACTGTCCGCAACCTGCGGCGACGCACTATGCGCATCGTGATAAATATTCGGGATAATGAAGGACAGTTCCGGCAGATTGTTATTGTGGAGGTCGGTATAGAACTGCGTGAAGGGCCACAGCACGGCGTTTGCTTCAGTTGCATTGCTGGCAATATCCGACAACCGCGCGAAGGGATTGTGACGCAGCAGGTACGAGGGCGTGTTCCCGCCCAGGTAGCCCCGCGGCGCGTCTTCAGCATACACGCGGAACGATACGCCACTCTGCAACATGCGGCGGGCCAGGCTATCCACGTTCCAGATCTGGTTTGAGCTGTCGTTCGTGGTCAACAACTGCCCCGTCGTCAGCATGAAGTAGTTCCCGATCGAGGGATGGGAATTCGCAAAGTAGTTGGTTGGCAGCGCACCTGTGGCGATGAGGTGGTTCAGGTTGGGCCACGCGGCGTTCTGAACCACGCTCGAATAGCCGGTGTTTTCCTCCATCACCACGACGAGGTGTGCGCTCCGCGGCACCACAGTTGCGGCCGCGGTGGCACTCGCATTGGCGCTCGCCTCGGTGTTGGTCTTGTCTTGAGCGGAATTGTGCAGGCCGAAATTGGGTGAGGCAGCGCAACCCGCGATCGCGGCCACGCCGAATGAAATCGTAAGAAGACAAATGAATGAATTCCAGCGGTGCTGGGAAGCATGGGTGTACCGTGAGCGATTCATCGCCAATCCTCGGGGAGCGGATCCCATTGGATAGGGCACCGAGCGATACCCCGCCTGGTGATCTCCGCGATCCCGCTGGCTTAGATGTGAGTTGCTCGCCGGTGGCTGCCCGAAATCAAAAAGGCCGCATTCCGGGCGGCCTCAGCACTGCGAACGTGCCCACCACTAATAGCGCGGTAGCGGTTGAGCAATGATGTGATCCGGTGCGTTGACCGCATACGGTGACCCCGGAGCCTGGCTGTAACCCCATGGCGTGACAGTAAAAACCCACAGCTTGTTCGCCGCCGTCCCAATGGCATACAAGTGGTTCTCGTTATCCCAGAAGATCTGATCGACTTCGGAGCGCGTCAGCAGACCGGTGAAGTGCGCGATTGGGCTGGCGCCCCTGAAATGGAAGATCTGCAGACCGCC
>JANXQR010000044.1 GCA_025353435.1 Acidobacteriota bacterium
GGAATCGAGCTTCGCGGTCCCTGTGAAGACACCATGCTGCTCTCCTACGCGCTCAATCCCACACACGCCACGCAATCCATTGCCGACGTTGCGGCGCGTCATGTCCAATCGGCCCCGACCTCACTCGCTTCTGCGGCTGCAACCGTGAACGCACTTGTTCCCTCGCTGCGAGCGAGCGCCGAAGAGTCCAACGTTCTAAGCATCTACAGCGACATCGACCTGCCTCTCGCGCCCGTTCTTTATCGCATGGAACAGGCCGGTGTCCGCATCGATAAAAATGTTCTCAGCGGTCTCTCCACGCGTTTTGCGTCCGAGCTTGAGCGCGTCGGTGAACGCATCTTCGAGCTTGCAGGACAGCGATTCAACATCAACTCACCCAAGCAACTCGGCGTGGTGCTCTTCACAAATCTCGGCCTGCCTGCACCCAACGTGCGCGGCAAAGGAAAGGCCATCTCCACCGCGCAGGATGTACTTGAGCAGTTGGCCGAGCAACATGAAGTCCCGCGACTCGTCCTCGAGTACCGCCATCTCTCCAAGCTCAAATCGAACTACATCGACGCACTGCCTCTTCTCGCCGACACCGACTCGCGCGTGCACACGACCTTCCAGGCCGCGGCAACCGCAACGGGTCGCCTATCGTCGGTCAATCCAAACCTGCAAAACATCCCCATCCGGACCGAACTCGGCCGCGAAATCCGCGCTGCCTTCACCGCTGCGCCCGGCAAGCAACTGCTCTCCGCCGACTACTCGCAGATCGAACTCCGCCTGCTCGCCCACTTCAGCGGCGACCCGCTACTCATGCGCGCCTATCAGAACAACGAAGACATCCACACTCTCACAGCCAGCGAAGTCTTCGGAGTCCCCGCCGAAACCATGGACAAGGTGACCCGCGCCCGCGCCAAGGCCGTCAATTTTGGCATCGTCTACGGTATCTCCCCGTTCGGCCTCGCCGCCCAACTCGGCATCCCGCAGGTCGAAGCGCGCGCCTACATCGATCGCTACTTTGCGCGGTATGAAGGCGTTAAAACCTTCATCGAGAAGACGCTCGAAGCCACGCGCCGCGATGGCAGTGTGCGCACCCTCTTCGGCCGCATTCGTCCAATTCCTGACATCGAAAGCCGCAATCCCAATCAGCGCGGATTCGCCGAGCGTACCGCCGTCAACACACCCCTGCAAGGGACCGCCGCGGATCTCATCAAGCTCGCCATGATCGCCCTCGACCGCAAACTCGCCGAACGAAAACTCAAAACACGCATGGTGCTCCAGGTCCATGACGAGCTGCTCTTTGAAGTTCCCGACGACGAGAAGGATGAAATCACATCTCTCGTGCGCGAAGAGATGGAAGGCGTCGTCAAGCTGAATGTGCCGCTGGTCGCCGACCTCGGCTTCGGCCCCAACTGGCGCGACCTGTAACCTCTTGCCTTCGTCGTCACAAATCTCAATCGTCCGGAGAACAGCCATGGGCAACGCGCAATTAATTCCAGCAGCCGCGGCCGGCACATTCATCCTTGGTGGCGACCTCGCCGTCAACCGCCTCGGCTACGGTGCCATGCGCATTACCGGCAAAGGCATTTGGGGTCCGCCCGCAGACAAGCCGTCCGCGCTGGCCACTCTCCGCCGTGCAATTGAGCTCGGTGTCAACCTCATCGACACCGCCGATTCCTACGGCCCCAACACATCTGAAGAACTAATCGCCGAAGCGCTCTACCCATATCCAGCGGGCCTCGTCATCGCCACCAAAGGCGGCTGGGAGCGCCCCGGCCCCGGCCAGTGGACGCACAACGCCAGCCCTGCGCATCTCACGCAGGCCCTCGAAGGCAGCCTCAAGCGCTTGCGTCTCGAACGCATCGATGTCTATCAGCTGCACATCCCAGATCCCGCAGTCTCGTTTGAAGCCTCAGTTGAGACCCTCGCAGAATTGCGCGAGCAGGGCAAAATCCGTCACGTCGCGCTCTCCAATGTCACCCGTGAGCACATCGAGCGCGCTCGCAGGATCGCCCCCATTGTTTCCGTGCAGAATCGCTACAGCTTCGCCGATCGCGAATCCGACTTCATCGTGGACTACTGCGAGCAGCATGGCATCGGCTTCATGCCGTGGGCGCCCATGGCACAAATGCGATTCGCGAACGAGGCACTCGAACGCGTCGCAATGCTGTTGAGCGCAACGCCCATGCAAGTCGGCCTTGCGTGGCTGCTCAAGCGCGCCAAGAATATCCTGCCCATTCCAGGCACGTCCTCCGTTGCCCACCTTGAACAGAACCTCGCTGCAGCTGCACTCGAACTGCCGCAGAGCACCTACGAAGAGCTGGCAGCCCTAAGCCACCCGCCTGCTGTGCTTCGCGGCTGACAAGACACAGTTGCGGCTCGCTAAACTCCCAGCTCCGCGCGAATCGCCCCGGCAATCGCATCCGCATGCCGCCGCATCGCCTCTTCGCTCTCCGCCTCGATCATTACCCGCGCCAGCGCCTCTGTCCCCGAGTAGCGGATCACCACACGCCCCGAATCCTTCAACTCTTCCTCGGCCTCGCGAATCCGCTCGCGGATTGAAGGAATCGATTCGAGCGGCTTTTTCTCCCGCACCTTCACATTCACAATCACCTGCGGAAACACCTTAAAATCCGCCGTGAGTTCGTCGATGCTCTTCCCGCTCCGCGCAATCAAATCCAGCACCACCAGTGCCGTCAGCAGCCCATCGCCCGTCGTGGCCAGGTGAGGGAAGAGGATGTGCCCAGACTGCTCGCCACCAAGCGCCGCACCATTCTTCTGCATCTGTTCCAGCACGTAGCGGTCGCCCACCGGCGCGCGCAGCATGCGAATCCCCGACCGCTTCAGCGCCGCCTCCAGTCCCATGTTCGACATCGTGGTCGCCACCACCAAATCGTCGCTTAACATTCCGCGTGCCTTCAGATCACGTGCCGCCACTAGCAGAATTGCATCCCCGTTGATCACCGTCCCCTTGGCGCCCGCCAGCATACAGCGATCTGCGTCGCCGTCAAACGTCACACCGAGATCGGCGCCTCTCTGCTGCACCTCATGCGCCACCCACTGCGGATGCAGCGCGCCGCATCCATCGTTGATATTGCGCCCATCAGGGCTGATGTTGAGGAGCGTCACCTCACCACCAAGCCGGCGAAATAACTCCGGCGCAATCGGCGCAGCCGCACCATTCGCGCAATCCGCCACAATGCGCAGTCCATCAAGATTCAACCCCGGCACGCAATCAATCAAAAACTGAATGTAGTCCGATTGCAGCGCGCCATTGTCTTCAATCGGCGGCAATGCGGCCGGGTCCGGCACAGTCGCCAACCGTGCGTGGCTCAGAATTTCATCTTCCATTGCCAGCTCCACCGCGTCCGGCAACTTGAATCCATCCGCGCCAAACAGCTTGATGCCGTTATCGTGCCACGGATTGTGCGAGGCAGAAATCACCACGCCCGCCGCAAATCCATGCGTGCGTGTCAGGAATGCAACAGCGGGCGTTGTCACCACCCCGGCGCTTTCCACCTCCGCACCGGCTTCGCGCAATCCCGCCGCCAGCATCGCCGCAATCCACGGGCTCGATTCGCGGGTATCGCGTCCAAGAATCACGCGCCGCTCCCCCGCAATCTTCGGCAGCGAATGCCCCAGCGCCAACCCCGTCGCAAACACTGTAGTCGCATCCAGCGGCGCAATCCCTGCCACCCCGCGAATTCCATCCGTACCAAAAAGCTTTCGTTCGATTACTGTGCTCATCTCGCTCGCTTTTTCTTTTGATCTACCGCGGTCGTCGTTTCGACACGGCTCGTAAATGTTCCATCACTCAGTCGCGTGAACACGCGTTCCCCTGCAATCACTCGCTGCGCCGATCGCACCAGCGCTCCCTGCTCATCGAGCACCAGCGCATACCCGCGCTCCAACACCGCCAGTGGCGACAGCGAATGTAGCTGCGCATCCAGCGCGTGCAGTCGCGTCTTCTCTTCATGCAGCAGCCGCTCCATGGCGCGATCAATCCGCGTGCCGCCCGCCGCAAAATGCTGCCGCGCGTGCGCCAATCTTTGTCGTGGATCATGCCGAAGCACTGCCGCACCCAAGTCGTCCACCTGCCGCTGCAGCCGCCGCAGGCTGCCATCCAACGCCTCTTCCAAACCCTGCGAGTCATCATCCAGCCGCTGCTCCAGCCGATGCAGTATCGTCGCCATCCGCGCCTCCGCACGGCTCACCGGCACACGATTCAATCTTTGCTGCGCCGTCAGCAGCTGAAAGTGCGCCGCCCTCGCCAGCCGTGCCGACTGGTTCGCCAGACGCTCTGCAATATCGTGTTGCGCTTCTGTGATCAACTCCGCCGCAGCTGACGGCGTGGGCGCTCTCAAGTCCGCAACAAAGTCCGCAATGGTAAAGTCCGTCTCATGCCCGATTGCCGAAACCACTGGCAGCTTCGAAGCCGCAATCGCCCGCGCCACGCGCTCGCTGTTGAACGCGGCCAGGTCCTCGAGCGACCCGCCTCCGCGCGCAACC
>JANXQR010000045.1 GCA_025353435.1 Acidobacteriota bacterium
CTACGGTGCGCATTCCAACCTCTGCGTCAACCAGCTGGCCAAGAACGGCACGCAAGCGCAGAAACGGAAGTATCTCCCCGACCTGATCAGCGGCAAGCATGTCGGCGCGCTCGCAATGTCAGAGACCGAGGCCGGCTCTGACGTGGTTAGCATGCGGCTACGTGCGGAAAAGCGCGAAAATGTCTTCATCCTCAACGGCAGCAAAATGTGGATCACCAACGGACCTGATGCTGACACCCTCATTGTGTACGCGAAAACGGACCCGACGGCTGCCTCCCGCGGCATCACGGCGTTCATTGTGGAACGCGGCTTCAAGGGCTTCTCCACCTCTCCCAAGCTCGACAAACTGGGCATGCGCGGCTCCAGCACCTGCGAACTCGTCTTCCGCGACTGTGAAGTTCCTGAGGAGAATGTCCTCGGCCGAATCGGCGGCGGCACCCGTGTTTTGATGTCCGGCCTGGACTACGAACGCCTTGTATTGTGTGGTGGACCTTTGGGTATCATGGCTGCCTGCATGGATGTAGTAGTACCGTATGTCCATGAAAGGAAGCAGTTTGGAAAGCCCATCGGCGAGTTCCAATTAATGCAGGGCAAAATCGCTGATATGTACACAGGGTATAGCGCTTGCCGGGCTTACGTTTACGCGGTGGCACAGGCGTGCGATCGAGGCGAGAGCGTGCGCAAGGATTGCGCGGGCGCAATCCTTTATTCGGCCGAGAAAGCCACCTGGATGGCTGGGCAGGCGATCCAGGCACTGGGAGGTAACGGGTATATAAATGAGCATCCTACAGGTCGGCTGTGGCGCGATGCGAAGCTGTTTGAAATTGGAGCGGGTACGTCCGAGATCCGCCGCATGTTGATTGGGCGCGAGCTTTTCAAGGAAACTGCGTAGACCGTAATTGAAATCCTGGAGCCAAGCGCCGATGACGGTAATCCCTTCACTATTGAAAAGCGGTAGCGAGGAGTTTCGTGCCAATGCGGAGCGCATGCGCGGGCTGGTGAGTGAACTGCGCGAAAAGACGGCTCTGGCGGCGGTGGGTGGGTCGGAAGGGGCGCGGAAGAAGTACAAGGGACGCGGAAAGCTGTTCGCACGCGAGCGGGTGGATCTGCTTTTGGATCCGGGCACGCCGTTTCTCGAATTTTCGGCTCTTGCTGCGAATGGCATGTACGGCGGCGATGTTCCGGGCGCCGGGATTGTGACGGGTATCGGCCGGATCAGCGGTCAGGAGTGCGTCATCGTCGCCAACGATGCCACGGTCAAGGGCGGGACTTATTTTCCCCTGACGGTGAAGAAGCATCTTCGAGCGCAGCAAATTGCTCTGGAGAACTGCCTGCCGTGCGTCTACCTTGTCGACTCCGGCGGGGCATTTCTGCCTCTGCAGGACGAGGTGTTCCCCGACCGCGACCACTTTGGCGCCATATTCAACAACCAGGCGATTTTGAGCGCGAAAGGGATTCCGCAGATTGCCTGCGTGATGGGATCGTGCACGGCTGGCGGCGCGTATATCCCCGCCATGTCGGACGAGGCCGTCATCGTGAAAGATCAGGGAACGATTTTTCTGGGTGGGCCGCCGCTGGTGAAGGCGGCAACCGGCGAAGACGTGACCGCCGAGGAGCTTGGCGGGGCAGATGTGCACACCCGCATTTCTGGTGTCGCCGACTATTTTGCCGAAAGCGACCCCCATGCTCTTTCAATCGTCCGGCGAATTGTCTCGAACCTGAACAGACCGAAGCCTGCGGGCCCACAATGCGCGCCGGAAGAACCACTTTTCGATCCCGAAGAGATCTACGGAATTATCCCCGCTGACACGCGCAAGCCTTACGACGTGCGCGAAGTGATTGCGCGCATGGTAGACGGGAGCCGGCTGGACGAATTCAAGCAGCGATACGGCAGCACGCTGGTCACGGGATTCGCTCATATCTACGGATACGCGGTTGGAATCGTCGCCAACAATGGGATCTTGTTTTCAGAGTCCGCGCTGAAGGCGGCACACTTCATTGAGTTGTGCGCGCAGCGCGGAATCCCCTTGCTGTTTCTGCAGAACATTTCGGGCTTCATGGTGGGTCGGAAGTACGAAAACGGCGGCATTGCGAAGGATGGCGCCAAAATGGTGACCGCAGTGGCCTGCGCGCGTGTACCCAAGTTCACTGTGCTGATTGGCGGCAGTTTCGGCGCTGGAAACTACGGAATGTGCGGGCGCGCTTTTGGGCCCCGCCTTCTGTGGACATGGCCAAATGCGCGCATTTCGGTGATGGGTGGCGAGCAGGCGGCCAGTGTGTTGGCGCGGGTGCGGCGCGATGCTATGGAAGCCGAGGGCAAGACGTGGAGTGCCGAGGCCGAGGAAGAATTCAAGGCGCCGATCCGGCAGCAGTATGAGGAGCAGGGCAATCCCTACTATGCGACGGCGCGCTTGTGGGACGACGGCATTATTGATCCGGTGGATACGCGTCGCGCGCTGGCGCTCGGATTGGCGGCGGCGCAGAATGCGCCTCCAGAAACGACGCGATTCGGCGTGTTCCGGATGTGAGAGGTTGAATGACTGAGGGAACGTTGGAGATCGAACAGCGCGGCGCAGTGGCGTGGATCTGGATGAACAGGCCGGCCGTGCACAACGCACTGAACGAAGAGTTGATCCAGGAACTGACGGCGGCGTTTCGCGCGCTGGGCGAAACTTCGTCCGTGCGCGCGGTCGTGCTTACCGGGCGCGGGAAGAGCTTTTCCGCCGGCGCCGACGTGGAGTCAATGAAGCGGCAGGGCGCGTCGAGTCCAGTTGAGAATCTTGCCAGTGCGCGTGAGCTAGCGGAAATGTTTCATGGGATTGCCACCTGCCCCAAGCCCACCGTTGCGCTCGTGAATGGGGCAGCGATAGGTGGCGGCCTGGGGCTGGTGAGCGCATGTGATATTGCGATTGCGTCAAGTGCGGCACTGTTCGCGGCGTCTGAAGTGCGGCTTGGCTTGATTCCCGCCACAATCGGCCCTTATGTAGTGCGAGCAATCGGTGCTCGGTGGGCGCTGCGGTTGTTCCAGACAGGCGAGCGCATCACCGCAGCGCAGGCGGAGAAAATCGGTCTGGTGCATGAAACTGTTGAGCCAGAAGAACTCAATGCGAAGGTAGATGCAATCATCGCTAATCTGCTGGCAGGCGCGCCCGGAGCACAGAAGGCGGCCAAAGACCTGATTGAAACAGTTGCGAGCCGGCCAATCACACCAGACCTGAAGGAAGAGACCGCGGTAACCATTGCGCACATCCGAGCGAGCGAGGAAGCGCGCGAGGGCTTGACTGCATTTCTGGAGAAGCGGCCTGCCGCATGGGTGCCGCAACGGTGATCCCGCATGTTTGACGCCATCCTGATTGCCAATCGCGGCGAGATTGCCTGCCGGATCATTGCCACGTCTGGGCGAATGGGAATCCGCACTGTTGCTGTGTACTCGGATGCTGATGCCAATGGCCGGCATGTGCGATTGGCCGATACTGCGGTGCGCATCGGGCCACCAGCGGCGCGTGAAAGCTACCTTGTCATCGATCGCATCCTCGATGCAGCACGACACACGGGCGCACAGGCGATTCATCCCGGCTACGGATTTCTCTCAGAAAATGCAGAGTTCGCTGAAGCTTGCGCGCAGAACGGCATTGTATTCATTGGGCCGACACCCGCCGCAATTCGAGCGATGGGCTCGAAGGCCGCAGCCAAACACCTGATGCGCGCAGCGGGCGTGCCCATGACTCCGGGATACGACGGACCGAATCAGGACGCGGAGTTTCTAGCGCTACAAGCTGAATCCGTCGGATATCCCGTGATGATCAAGGCTAACGCCGGTGGTGGAGGAAAGGGCATGCGGCGCGTGGACACGCGCGACAATTTCCATGCGGCGCTTGCCGCGTGCAAAAGGGAGGCGGCCGCGGCGTTCGGCGATGACTCGGTGCTTATTGAGAAATATCTAGTGAACCCTCGCCACGTTGAGGTACAGGTTTTCGGCGACACGCAAGGAAACGTGATCAGCCTGTTTGAGCGCGACTGTTCCGTGCAGCGACGCAATCAGAAGGTCATCGAGGAAGCTCCGGCGCCATTGTTGTCAGAAGAACTTCGAGCGAGATTGAGTGAAGCAGGGAAGAATGCGGCGGGCGCCGTGGGCTACGTGGGCGCCGGCACGGTTGAATTTCTCGTCGATGGCGAGGGCGGTTTCCACTTCATGGAAATGAACACGCGCCTGCAGGTGGAGCACCCGATCACCGAAAAGATCACGGGTCTCGACCTGGTGGAATGGCAATTGCGCGTTGCCGCCGGAGAGACGCTGCCGCTGAAGCAGGAAGACATTGCGATGCGTGGACATTCGATTGAGGTCCGCATCTACGCCGAAAATCCGGCCCACGATTTTCTTCCGTCGATTGGGAAACTGGCTCACTTGAGATTCCCGCAACATTCAGAGCATGTTCGGATTGACACCGGCGTTGAACAGGGTGACACCATCACGCCGTTCTACGATCCCATGATCGCGAAGTTGATTGTGTGGGATGAGACGCGTGAGCTTGCGCTTCAGAAGTTGACCCTGGCATTGAGTGAAACTCAGATTGTGGGCGTTGCGAACAATGTTGCCTTTCTGGAGCGCCTGGTTACGAGCCCTTCCTTTGCAAATGCGCAGCTGGATACGAGCTTGATCGAGCGTGAACAAGACTGGATCAATGCAGCTGAAGAGGCGCCGGAAGACGTGGTATCTGCGCTGGCAGCGCTGTCGATGATTCTGAGAGAAAGCAGCGCGGTAACGACAAAGGAAGGTAACTCGCCGTGGGCGCAGCGGAACGGGTGGCGGTTGAACGGACGCTACGCACGCAACTTCGCATTCAAAGACGGAGAGCATGACCGGAGTGTGCTGGCTGAGTATGGCGAGCGAAATTACCGCATGGCCATTGGGGATTCGTCGCTCACCGTGAGTGGTGAGTTGAGCGAAGACAAAAGCCTCACCGCACTTGTCGATGGCAAGAGCCGTCGCGCGAGGGTGATTGAGGCTGACCGCAAGCTTCACGTTTTTCTGGAAGGCAAGCGCCACGTCATCGCGTATGAAGATCCGCTCGATGTCGAGATGGGCCACGTCAACAAGGAGGGCGGCTTTCTGGCCCCTATGCCGGGCCGCGTGATTGCGCAGTCGGTAAAGGCGGGAGAACGAGTGGAGAAGGGTGCGGCGCTGATGGTTCTGGAGGCGATGAAGATGGAGTGCACGATTCATGCACCGGCCGCGGGCCGCGTGGGTGCATTTCATTTCAACGTGGGCGACCAGGTAAACGAAGGCGCCGAACTGCTGCGCTTCGATCGCGAAGAAGAAGGAAAGTGAAATGGAATCTCCGCGCCAGGTGCGCATTGTGGAAGTGGGCCCACGAGACGGGTTGCAGAACGAAGCGCAGATTGTTCCCACTGAAACGAAGATCAAATTCATCGGGCTGCTCGCGGACGCTGGGCTGAAGGCGATCGAGGCGACGGCTTTCGTTTCGCCGAAATGGGTTCCGCAAATGGCGGATCATGCGGAGCTGATGCGCGCTTTGCCGCGACGCGAGGGTGTGGTCTATCCCGTTCTCGTGCCGAATCTGCGCGGGTTTGGGGCGGCTCTCGAGGCCGGCGCGACCGAGGTAGCGGTGTTTGCCTCAGCGTCAGAGACGTTTTCGCAACGCAATATTAACGGCAGTATTGCGGAGAGCCTGGAGAGGTTCAAGCCCGTCTTCGACGCGGCTCGGGCAGCAAACGTGCGCGTGCGTGGGTATGTGTCGTGCGTGCTGGGGTGTCCCTATGAAGGAGCAGTCGATCCTGTGCGGGTTGCAGATGTGTCGTGGAAATTGTTTGAGTCGGGATGCTATGAGATTTCACTCGGCGACACCATTGGCGTTGGCACGCCAAAGGCAACCCAGCAGATGATTGCCGTTGTGGCGGATCGGGTGCCGGTGGCGAATCTCGCCGGCCACTTCCACGATACGTACGGGCAAGCGCTGGCAAATATCTACGCTGCGCTTGAAATGGGAGTGAGCGTGTTCGACTCGTCAGTGGGCGGACTGGGTGGATGCCCGTATGCGCCGGGCGCTGCTGGAAACGTGGCGACCGAAGACCTGGTTTACATGCTGGATGGAATGGGCATCGAGAGCGAAGTCGACCTCGATCGGCTCATTGCGGCGGGCACCTTCATCTGTGCCGCGCTGGGCCGGGAGACACAATCGCGCGTTGCCAAGGCGAAGCGACAGGCTAGTTGACTCGACCTAGTTGAGGAGCTTTGGTTCCGTCTTCGCCTCCACCTCATCGCGAGTGACTGCGGGAGCTAGCTCAACGAGCTTCAATCCTTCACTGGTGACATCGAGTACGCAGAGATCGGTAATGATGCGGCTGACTACGCCCGCGCCAGTGAGCGGAAGTGTACAGGTGTGCAAGATCTTGAGCTCTCCACTCTTCGACGTGTGCTCCATGAGGGCGACGACGCGGCGTACGCCGGCGACGAGGTCCATGGCGCCTCCCATGCCCTTGATCATTTTGCCGGGGATCATCCAATTGGCGAGGTCGCCGTGGCCGGACACTTGCATGGCGCCAAGGATCGCGAGGTTGATGTGGCCGCCGCGGATCATGGCGAAGGAGTCGGCGCTGGAGAAGAAGCTGGCGCCGGGAAGTGCGGTGACCGTTTGCTTGCCCGCGTTGATGAGGTCGGCATCGACTTCGATTTCGGTGGGAAATGGGCCGATGCCGAGGAGGCCGTTCTCGGAGTGCAGCGTGACTTCTATGCCCTGAGGAATGTAGTTGGCGACCAGCGTGGGGATGCCGATGCCGAGGTTGACGTAGAAGCCGTCCTCGAGTTCCTGTGCTGCGCGCTGTGCCATCTGCTCACGAGACCATGCCATGCTTTCAGCCTTTCGTCCCAGGGGTCCGAATTGTGCGCTGCTCGATGCGCTTTTCGGAATGAGGATTGTGCACGATTCGCTGCACAAAGATGCCTGGCGTGTGAATCTGGTCGGGATCGAGCTCGCCGGTGCCGACGAGGATTTCGACTTCCGCTACAGTGACGCGGCCGCAGGTAGCGGCCATGGGATTGAAATTGCGGGCAGTTTTGCGATAGATGAGATTTCCGCTGGCATCGCCCTTCCATGCTTTGACGAGGGCGAGGTCGGCATGAATGCCGCGTTCGAGGATGTAGGAAACGCCGTCGAATTCGCGATGCTCCTTGCCCTCGGCCACTGACGTGCCGACACCGGTGCGCGTGTAGAAGCCCGGGATGCCGGCGCCGCCGGCACGCATGCGTTCCGCGAGCGTACCTTGAGGGCAGAATTCAATTTCAAGTGTGCCTGAAAGGTATTGGCGCTCGAATTCGCGATTCTCGCCAACGTAGCTTGAGATCATCTTGCGAATCTGGCGGGTCTCAAGCAGGAGCCCAAGGCCCCAGCCGTCGACACCGGCATTATTGCTGGCGATCGTCAAGCCCTTCTTGCCGGTGTCGCGCAATGCAAGGATGAGGGCTTCCGGAATGCCGCACAGGCCGAAGCCGCCGACGGCGATGGTCATGCCGTCTTCAACGATGCCATCGAGCGCGGATCGCGCGTCCGGATGGATTTTCGATTTTGGCAAGGACAATCCCTTCCCGGCGAAGCGTTGGAAAACGCCGCAACACCCGAAGTGTAGTATGCGAGGCTGGCCGGTTGACGTGCAATAGCTTTGGGCGGCCCTACCCCGAGGTGGAGATGCAAACGTGGACGGTGGCAAAGGCGGTGGGAAACGTCCGCAACAACAATCCTGAGCTGATTGCGCCGCTTTGATCCCGACGTTGCTCGAGTTGCACTGCCAAAGGCACGGCGTGCCATGAAATACTAAGATCAGCCCTCATAAGGGCGCATCCTTCTACTGCGAGTGTTGCCTTGGAACGTAAGCTATATTCTGCGCGTTTGGAACGCAAAGAGTGCATCTCCGAAACAGCCCAGTGTTACCATTTCGATTTCGCGATTGATGAGCTTGAGAGTTTTCCGTTTTCCGCCGGCCAATTCATCTCCACGGTCGCACCGGATCAAAACGGTAAGCAGCAAACCCGGGCCTACTCCATTGCATCCGCCCCACGTGGAAATCACTTCGAGTTGTGCGTGAATCGGGTGGAGGGCGGCTTCTTCTCCAATCACCTCGCGGATCTGACTGACCTGCCTCCGGGTGGGTTCGTGAATGTGCACGGGCCGCATGGCCACTTCGTTGTGAAACAGCCAATGACAGATTCGATTTTCATTTCAACGGGCACAGGCATCGCCCCGATGCGTGGCTTCGCGCAGTGGCTCTTTCCGGAGAACGGACCCGATCGCAGCGAGGGCAAGGATATCTGGATGGTGTACGGCACGCGTCACGAATCGGAGCTTTACTACCATGCGGAGTTTGAAGCGCTCGCTGCCAGGAAGTCGAACTTCCATTACCTAGCCACTCTGAGCCGTGCCGGCGACAGCTGGAAGGGCCTCCGTGGCTACGTTCAGGAGCATGTGGCGACGATTGTGGAGGAGCGCGCTTCCCGGTTAGGGCAAACATTGCCGCTGGCTCCGATTGATCCCGGAACCCTGGCTGCCGAGCTAAAGTTCGACATCTACGCCTACATCTGCGGGCTCAACAACATGGTTTCCGGTGTACGCGAGAAGCTTACCGGATACGGTTGGCATCGCAAGCAAATCATCTTTGAGCGGTACGACTAGGAAGCGCCCGACCAAAAGTTCCGACCGAGCGATTTCTCTAAAGCTTGAATAACTCACGAAGGCGACGGGTCTGCGAGCGGCTGACGGGGACCTCCGTCTGCTTCTTGTCGTTCATGCGCAGCTGGTAGCTGGATTTGAACCATGGCACCACTTCGCGAATGTGATTGATATTCACGACGAATCCACGATGAGCGCGCCAGAATACGGCTGGATCGAGAAGTTCGAGTAGTTCTTCGAGGGTGCGGCACTTCGACTGCCCTTCGAAGTTTAGAGTCATGACCCGGATCACGCCTTCGTCGATGGCTGCGTAGCAGATCTCCGCCTGGTCTACCAGCAATAAGCGATTCTGGGCCTGAACAATTAGCTTGGCTGGCTGGTGGTTGGGCTGGGTGCGGTTAAGCAGTCGGAGCAAGGCGTCAATCTGGCTCTCCGGTGCAGTGGCTGGACCGCCCGCAAGTCGGCTTTTTGCTCGCTCGACGGCCTGTTCGACACGGCTTTTATCAAACGGCTTGAGCAGGTAGTCAACGGCATTTACATCGAATGCTCGAACTGCATACTGGTCGTAGGCGGTGGCGAAGATAATTTGTGGAAGAGGTTCTTCCTCTACGCCGGGGTGCGCTCGCCTCCTTGCGTCTAGCCTATCCCGGAGGCGCTGGATCACGGCGAACCCGTCAAGACCAGGCATCTGCACGTCGAGGAAAACCAAATCTGGATGGTGCTCCTCAATCAGGTCCACTGCTTCGATTCCGTTGGTGCCTTGCCCAACGACCTCGACGCCCCCGAGCGTTTCGAGCAGGTACTTCAGCTCGTCGCGGGCCAGTTGTTCGTCGTCGATGATGAGCGCTGAGAGTGTCATGCCGAAGGTTCGATTGTAGGAAGCCGGACCTTCCGCTGTCACCCTGCTTGCATCGCTAGTCGCCGATTACGCGCAGGCGCGCGGGCATATGATCGGCGGCAAGCTCGTGGCCACAGCGGGTGCAGAACTGGTCGGTAGCGCGCACGCTGCGGAAGCAGTTGCCGCAACTTGGTATGAGCTGGTAGTTGCACTGTGGGCAGAAATGGAAGTCGCTTTGCACAAAAGTACTGCAGGCCGGGCACCGCGAGACGAGCGGCTGGCGGAGCAGGAAGTAGAGCACGGCGCCAATGCCGCCCGGCATTACGAAGCAGATCAGCATCCAGAATCGGGCGCTCATTGAGCGGCGCGGTGCGTCCTTGCTCACATACCCAACCATCAGGAAGTAGAGCGATGCCAGCAGGCCCCACGAGAGATTGAAATAAATACGAAATCCCAGGGGGGGGCCTGGATGGTGGCGCTGGTCGGGCAGGACCATCCAGAAGTAGTATTCGACGCCCACGAAAGCGGCGATGGCGATAACGATCGACCAGATCGGAATCAGGCGCGCATCGTCATCACCGGCAATGTTTTTCAAGTCACGCATAATCGAGCCCTCCCAAGGAGGGGTGGTCAGAAGTTGGAGTGCAAGATAACTTCTCTTATTGAATTGACGGGGCGGGTGTGAGGGAAGTTGCGACTGAGGATTCCCATTTTGGGGCCATAAAACCCTGAAAAGGCGAACAAAAGAAGAACCACAGGGGGGGTGGGGGTACCTAGTGGTCCCCCACTTATCCCACTCGACCGATTTCACTCGAATTCTCGTGCGGATGCGGTGATCGCCGATACGTCGAAGTATTTGAGTTTGGACTGAGTTCGCCGCGACGCTACTTGTTGAAAGTCACGAATCGGCGGCCCGAGTAGAGGCGGAAACCGCCGCCTGGATCGGTTGCGACCTGGAGAGGCGTCGGCCGTTTCATAGCCTGATCGGTAGCTGAATCCACGGTAAACAGGTCGTGCGCGCCCACGTCAGTGACAATGAATTTGTCGCCGCTTATAAAACCCACGCCGTAAATGCCGGCAGGAAGGTCGTGGCCGCCGATCTTCAACGCGGACTCCGTGATGAAATAGGCCTGGTATTTGGCCTGGACGTCGCTGGAGTAGCCGCTGGTGTCGACAAGGGTGGCGAGCACGTAGGAGCCGTCAGCGAACTTGACACCTCCGGAATTGCGAAGCTGCGTGGGGGCTGACTGGCCTTTGTAATAAACGGCCGGCGCGAGCAGCTTTTGCATGTCTGCCGGCTTGAGAATCGTGTCTCCGCCCTGTGCTGAAATCCGTGCCGGGGTAACTGCAATCGCCAGCGCAAACCCTGCCAAAGCGGCGAACTTTCCAATGTTATGCAAATGCATCCAAATCCTCCTGAGAAAATTGCTGATCGCGTCCCGGAGTATAACTCATTCCGGCCGTGGCTTACTTCGGCGATTTGGCTATAGGGTCTGAGGTGAGGCCGGAATGTAGAGGTCAACGTACTCGTTGACGGGCATGGCATCGAGGCGATTTGGGTCCAGCGAGGCGGCGAGGATGCGCTCCTGCTGATTCTCCGGAAACCGGCGGGCGAGGTTCGTCTTGAACTTCTCGACCAACAAGGGGAGTCCTTCTTCCCGGCGGCGGCGATGGCCGATGGGGTATTCGACCGTCTCTTCCAGCGCGGTTCCATCTTCGAGGACGGCGCGCAGGGAATTCGCAATCGAGCGCTTGTCAGGGTCGTGGTAGTCGTGGGTGAACTTTGGCTCTTCGACGCAGGTGATGCGCTCGCGCACGGCATCAATGCGCGGTCCCCAGATGGGGTCCAGTGCGAACTTGTCTTCGTAATCGGGGGCGGTGAGGCGGCCGAATAGTAGTGGGATGGCGATCATGAATTGAACACAATGGTCGCGGTCTGCCGGGTTGGCGAGAGGGCCTTTTTTGTCAATGATGCGAAGACATGCCTCGTGGGTGCGGACCGTGATTTCGCGAATCGACGAAGCGTTCAGGCCGCGGGCCGCGAGCTGAGCGTGCAGTTTCATGGCAGCTTCAACCGCGGTCTGGGCGTGGAATTCGGCTGGGAAGCTGATCTTGAAGAGGACGTTTTCCATAACGTAAGAGCCGTAGGGGCGCTGGAAGCGGAACTCCTGGCTGCGGAAGGAGACGTCGTAGAAGCCCCAGGTCTTCGCCGTAAGCACCGAGGGGTAGCCCATTTCAACGGTCTGCGCAATGAGGGCCAGGCGAACGGCGCGGCTGGTGGCGTCGCCGGCCGCCCAACTCTTGCGGGAGCCGGCGTTTGGCGCGTGGCGATAGGTTCGCAGGCTCTGGCCGTCAACCCAGGCCAGCGAGAGGGCATTGATGGTTTGCTCGTGGGTGAGGCCGAGGAGGTGGCTGACGACCGCCGTGGAGGCCACTTTGACGAGCACGACATGGTCGAGG